>CAZYDC010000329.1:0-6313 GCA_964646065.1 uncultured Planctomycetaceae bacterium
GGCGCTTGCCATTGCGAGCTCTGCCAGCAGGCCTTCCGCGCCTGGCTGCAAAACAGGTACGGCAGTCTGGACAGGCTCAATCACGCCTGGTGGACCGCCTTCTGGAGCCACACATATACCGACTGGTCGCAAATCGAATCTCCCTCGCCGCGAGGCGAGAACTGCACGCACGGCCTGGACCTGGACTGGCGGCGGTTCGTCACGCACCAGACCATCGACTTCTTCAAGGCCGAGATCGCCCCGCTGCGCGAGCTGACGCCCACCGTGCCGATCACGACCAACTTCATGGGCCTCTACGACGGCCTGGACTACTGGCCGTTCGCCAAGGAGGTGGACGTGGCCGCGTGGGACAACTATCCGCACTGGCACACCGGCGACGACGTTGGCCTGGCCCAGGAGGTCGCTTTCGTTCACGACATCAACCGCTGCCTCAAGGGCGGCCGGCCGTTCATGCTCATGGAGTCCACGCCCAGCATGACCAACTGGCAACCGGTCGCCAAACTCAAGCGCCCGGGTATGCACCGCCTCTCGTCGCTCCAGGCCGTCGCGCACGGGGCCGACACCGTGCAGTATTTCCAGTGGCGAAAAAGTCGCGGTTCGGCGGAAAAATTCCACGGCGCCGTCGTGGACCACGTCGGTCACGAGAACACCCGCGTCTTTCGCGACGTGGCCGAGTTGGGCGGCATTCTCAAAAAGCTCGACCCGGTCATCGGCACGACCGTGCGGCCGGAAGTCGGCCTGCTCTTCGACACCGAGACCCGCTGGGCCATCAACCTTTTCCACGGGACCAACAATCGCCGCAAGCTCTACCTTGAGACCTGCATCGAACACTACAAACCGTTCTGGCAGATGTCTGTGCCGGTGGACGTGATCGACCAGACCTGCGATTTCTCGTCCTATAAATTGCTGGTCGCCCCGATGATGTACATGCTTCGGCCGGGGGTCCCCGAGCGGGTCGAACAGTTCGTGCGGGCGGGCGGAACGTTCGTGACGACCTACCTCAGCGGCATCGCCGACCAGAACGACCTGGTCTTCCTGGGCGGCTGGCCCGGCGGCGGTCTGCGAAAAGTCCTGGGCGTCTGGGCCGAGGAAATCGACTCGCTGCACGAAAAGGATTCCAACACGGTCGCGCCGGCGGCCGACAACCCGCTGGGCCTCCAAGGCCCCTACCGCGCGACCGACCTGTGCGACCTGATCCATCTCGAAGGCGCCACGCCACTGGCCGCCTACGGCAGCGACTTCTACGCCGGCCGCTCCGCGCTGACGGTCAACCCCTACGGCAAAGGCCAGGCCTACTACGTCGCCTCGCGAAACGAACCGGCCTTCCAGCGAGACTTCTTCCGCGCCCTGTCGCGCCAGTTGAACCTGAAGCGCGTGCTTGCCCCGGACCTTCCCGAAGGCGTCACCGCGCAGCTTCGCACCGATGACAAAAATCAATTCGTCTTCCTTATGAATTTCAACGACAGCCCGAAGACGGTTGACCTTGGGGGCGAAAAGTTCATCGACATGCTAACGGACTCCCCATTGGCCGGGACGCTCACCCTGCCAGGTTACGGTTCGATGGTGCTGCGAAAGCAAACAGTGTAATCGGTAATTCGTAATTGGTAATTGGTGAAGAACGGCAGATGAGCCACTCTTTACCAATTACGAATTACCAGTTACCAATTACGCTTTTCGCGGCGACCTTGGCGGCTCACGCGAGCCTTTGAATTATCGCCTCTCCCATTTCGCGCGTGCCGACGGCCGTCGGATCGTCGCGATTGGGCTTGAGGTCGTAGGTCACGTTCTTGCCTTCGGCGATCACGGCGGCGACGGCGTTTTCGAGTTTCGCCGCCGCGGCGGTCTCGCCCAGGTGCCGCAGCATCAACATGCCCGACAGCACGATGGCCGTGGGGTTGACCTTGTTCAGTCCCTTGTACTTCGGCGCGCTGCCGTGGGTGGCCTCGAAGATCGCGCCCTTGGCGCCGATGTTCGCGCCGGGCGCGACGCCCAGGCCGCCAACCAGCCCGGCGCACAGGTCACTGACGATGTCGCCGTACAGGTTGGGCAGCACGATCACGTCGTACAACTCGGGCTTCTGCACGAGCTGCATGCACATGTTATCCACCAGCCGCTCCTCGTGCTCGATGTCCAGGTACCCCTTGGCCACCTCCTCGGCCACCGACTTGAACAGGCCGTCGGTGTACTTCATGATGTTGGCCTTGTGGACGTACGTGACCTTCTTGCGACCATTGGCGCGGGCGTACTCGAACGCGTACTTCACGATCCGCCGCGTGTTCTCGATGCTGATGGGCTTGATCGACACGCCGGTCGTCTCGCGCGCGGATTTGATCTTCTTCTCGGCCGCGAGGCGGTTGATCGTGTCGATCAGTTCGAGCGTCGCGGGTTTGCCCTGCTCGAACTCGACGCCCGCGTAGAGGTCCTCGGTATTCTCGCGCACCAGCACCAGGTCGATGTCCCGGTAGAGGCTGCGAACGCCCGGGTAGCTCTTGCAAGGCCGCACGCAGGCGTACAGCTCGAACATCTGCCGCAGCGCCACGTTCACGCTGCGAAAGCCCGTACCGATGGGCGTGGTGATCGGCGCCTTGAGCGTCGCGACGGTGGCGCCAACCGAGTCGATGGTCTCCTGCGGCAGCGGAGTGCCCGCCGTGGGCATGATGTCCACGCCCGCCTCGCACACCCGCCAATCGATCCGCCCGCCCCCCGCCGCCGCCAGCGCCGCGTCCACGCACCGCCGCGCCACGGCCGCCAACTCCGGACCCGTCCCGTCGCCGTTGATCAACGTCACCGCATAATTCGCCATGGCATTCTCCTGTGAGGGTAATTCGGCGCGAGTGTACAAGCCGGGCCGCCCACTTTCAAGGTTCGGCCGGGCGGACTTATCCTTACTATCATGGGACCGACCCCCGCCCCGGCAAGCTTGGCAGTGTGATCCGCATGAATTTGGAACGCATTGGAACCTGTTTTTGTGGCATTGGGAAGCCACTGGAACCTGTTTGGAAGCCACCCCAACGCCTTGGGAAGCCACCGGAACCTGTTTGCCCCCGCACCCAAAGCTGTAACTTATTGCTATTACACATGTTATAATTCTCAGACCCCCCGAATTTACGTCTCTTTGAATTTTCACCGCTCAAATTTTTCATAGGGACTCTCCTTTGGCGGCGTTGCTGGCCGCCGTTTGTCTCATCCGTTGCATTATCATTACTCTATGCTCGCTCCTTCGAGCCTCTTTATCCGTGAGACCGGATACCGGAAACCGGTGACCGTTAGGATCAGAATCCTGGCCGTTACGGTCTCCCGTATCCGGTCCTCGGTCCCACGGCCTCACCGTCACTTGGCGGGCGCTACGAGCGTCCCCACCTTTACCCGTTGTGAACAGTTTCGAGTTCACATTTCTGTGCATTGCAGTCAGGATTTGCCTTAAAATAAGGTGTTTGGTGAGAAAGTCACTACTTGTTCCGCTGGTAAAATTAAGGTTAAATCATTTGTGCACCATGTCTTAAACCTGAAAAAAGGGAACTTTCTACTTTTCCCTTCTTCATCAGCAGCCATCCGTCATGGGGCGCAAGAAGCTAAATGACCTCGCGACTCTCATCAGTGGAAGGGAAAAGTTGAATGTCCCCTTTTTCTGCGGCCTGCGTGTCCTCCGTAGCCGCCGTTGCCGTTTTGGGAAACATGGAGAACTCCGTCGCGGCGGATCGTCGGAGGCGGGTCCTCTTTTCTCCGCATCTCCGCATCTCCGTTTCGCCCTTCTTCTTGGAATTGCGATAGTTGGGCGTCGAGGTCCGGAGGGCCGTCCATTACGACTGCCATTAGGTTTGCCGTCCGAAAAATAATTTTTTCTCTTGCCTATTCTTGTAAATCGTTTATAATAAACTCACAATTGCGATAGCGCCTCAACTGTCTGAGTATTTTGAATGTTGTTTTTTCATGTCTTACGCTCAAAGGAGCAACGAGAAGTTGTGGAGAGGAAAAACAGTAATTTCCCCTCTTGACTAATACGTTTTACCAAGTAATCGTCACCTTTTTTAGTTGCGAATTTACAAAGGAGAATCGTATGAACTGGTTCAAAGCTCTTCTCATTGTCGGCCTGGTCTTGACGGTCACCTGCGGCGCGTCCCTCGCCTCGGTGGAATATAGTCTGGACGGCGGCACGTCAGGAGGTTCGATCACATGGTACCTGCCAGGGTACTGGTACAACTTGAACATCTTCCCCACCAGTTCTTCGGCTAACGTGATCGACCAGTTGCAGGTGGCCTGGGGTAATCTACCGGCGGGCACCTCTGCCCAAGTGATCCTTATCGGTCTGAAATCGGATTACCTGGGGTTCCCAAACGGCAACGACAGCATCCTCCAGACGGTCAACACCACGGTCGGCGGTTCGCAGGCCAATGGCGCCGGGCTGACCTATGACGGCTACGCCACCTCTTACTTCTTGAACGCCGGCGGCACACCGGCAACCATCACCAATCCTACCTGGAGCACGTACAACATCGCTCCAACGACGATCACCACGCCCTACTTCGCGGTGGTCACGGTTGCGGCGGATCCCAACTTTGGCAGCGTCGCCACGACTCTGCTGGACTGGGGGCAGGGCGGCAGCAACAGCGGCGGCACCAACGTTCCCGGCGCTGCCGTTTCCTGGATCGGTTACACCGCCAACAGCAGCAGCGAATACAACTTGCTGTCCGGCGGCGCCCTCAACGGAGGAGGCACTGTGGCAAGTTATGGCTGGGCCGGGTACGGCAACAACCCGTTCCTGATCCGCGCCGCCGACTCGACGGGCGCCTCCGGCGGCGCCTCTGGCACCACCTATTCCTGGTTCGACCAGAAGAACAGCGGCACGTTCGTTTGGAACAACTCCGGCGGGCAGAACAACTGGAGCACGACGGGCCCTGACAACCAAGGCGGGGTCTTCCCCGTTGGCGGGGCGTTCCCCAATCACATCGACGATGTCGCGAACATCGGGACGGCCAACAGCACCATCGACCTGGGCGGCGCGACCATCACCTTAGGCACATTGAACGTCAGCTCGTGGATGTGGAACTGCGCCCTGACGAACCTCCAGAACGGCACGTTGAATTTCCAGGTCTCCAGCGGCAGCGCCCTGATCAACGATCAGAAGGACCCGTGGGCGTGGAACTCCGACCTGATTTCGGCCAACGTTCAACTGAGCAGCCCGCTGACCGTCGCCACTCCGGAATTCGGGCAGTCGGGCCTGGGCGGCGGCGCCAGCAACGGCATGCAGATCAGCGGCCTCATCAGCGGAAGCAACGGCATCACCAAGACCGGTCCTGGAACCCTGTGGCTGACCAACACCGGCAACAACTTCACCGGCGACATCCGGGTGCAGGACGGCATTTTGAATGTCAGCGCCTGGGCGGCGATTCCGGGCGGGAATAACCTCATCCTGGGCGGCGACGGTACGGTCGGACGAATTTACACCAGCAGCGATACTTCCATCATCAGCCGTCCGATCGTCCTGACCGGCGCGGGCGGCGAGTTCTTCGTCAACGGATGGACGGGCAACGGTTGGCCCGCTTCGGCCGGCGACTGGACCTCGAATGCCACCCCAACGGCCTCCACGTTCACCGGCGTGATTTCCGGCACGGGCAACCTGTGGATCGGCCAGGGCTACGCGGCCACGTTCCAGGGCGCCTCCGCCAACACCTACGTGGGCGACACCAAGGTGCTGGGCTGGGCTAACGTCCTGACGACCAACCGCGCTTTGAACGGCAATGTGTCGATCGCGGCCGGAGGGCGCTTGGATGTACTTAGCGCCAACAACCTCGATCCGACAAAATCCGTTTACGTGGGCAGTTTCAAGATGGGATCGCCCATGTGCAACCTGCTGGGCAATCTGGCGGTGGAGGGCGACTTTGTCCCGACCATCGACCCCAATTCTTCCGGCATGCTGACGCTGCTGTCCAACCTGCCCGGCGGCATGTACGAACAGGGCCTTACGGGTCCGAACGTCAACGCCGCACTGGCGGCCGGCGCCCCGCAATTGGGCAACGGATACATGTGGATCGGCGGCGTCGGACCGGCGGGCAACCCTCCCATGGGCGAGACCTTCACGGGCGCGTCCCTCCAACCGAACCTTGACCACGTCTTCCGGCTCTACCAGGGTTTGACCCTGGGCGTGAATAACGACTGGTACGCCGATGGACAGGGCGTGCTGACGGACGTCGGCGGAGTCTCCTGTTCCGTCGAGATCGGCGCCGCCGTGGCCTGGGGCACTGGGCAGGTGGGCACCAATGACCTCAACAACTTCACCGGATCGCTGACCGTTGACGCCAACGCTGTGTTCTCG
>CAZYDC010000330.1:0-4562 GCA_964646065.1 uncultured Planctomycetaceae bacterium
CGGCCGGGCAAGTACGGCGGCGACCGCAAGAGCATGGACATCCACATGCACATGATGGAGGCCCTGACCCGACTCTACGAAATGACCGGCAAGGCGACTCACCGCCGGCGGCTGGAGGAGATCATCGACCTGCTGATCGGGCGGATGCTGCACCCGCAATTCGGCACGGGGTACATTCAGTACGCGCTGGACTTCACCCCCCTGCCGGCGATCCTGTTCGCCTCGGTGTGGGGGCGCGACGCCGAACCTGAGGACAAGGTCGCCCGCCCGCTGGACTGCACCAGCTTCGGCCACAACATGGAATTCGCCTGGCTGCTGCTCCACGCGGCCGACGTGCTGGGTCAGCCGCGCGCGAAGTACGCCGAGGTGGTCCGCAAGATCGTCGATCACTGCGTAACCTTTGGAATCGACCGCGAGTTCGGCGGCGTGCTGGTGGAAGGCCCGCACGACGGGCCGGTGCCCGCCGACGCGGGACCGCGAGCGTTCGAGAAGCAATTCTGGCAGCAGGCCGAGGTGCTGATCGCCCTGCTGGACGCCTGTGCGATGTTCGGCGACCGGAAATATTGGGACGCGTTCAAGAACGTGTACGATTTCGTGATGGCCAAATACGTGAATCTCGCCGGCGGCGGCGAATGGTACGAGCGGTTGGACCGCCAGGGCAAACCCATCGACGACGCGCTGGGCCATGCGTGGAAGTGCGGGTATCACACGGTGCGCTCCATGATCCAGGTCGTCGGGCGATTGCGAGCGATGTCGAAATAAACTTTACAAGGAAGCGCCAATGAACGAAACACAGCGCAGCCAGATGGCCGCGATCAGCAGCGAGGAATTTCACACGGCCCGGCACATGCGGCACAAGATGCTGGGCGACCCTTACCGCCCTGCGTATCACTTCGTCGCGCCGGAGGGCCTGGGCGGGCCGTTCGACCCCAACGGAAACATCTGCTGGCGAGGGCGGCATCACATGGGGTTCATCTACCACGAACGCGGCGTGGACTACTGGGGACACGTCTCCAGCCTGGACCTGCTGCACTGGCGGCACCATCCGCCCATGCTGCTGCCCACGCTGGACAGCCCCGAAAAAGGCATCTACAGCGGCAACGCCTTCGCCGACAAGGACGGCCGGCGAGTGATCGCGCTGTATCACGGCTGCGGCGAGGGCAACTCCATCGCCTGGAGCGACGACGACAACCTGGACAACTGGCACAAGCAGGAGGGCAACCCCATCGTGCCCAACCCCGCCGACCCGGACAAGGCCGACTTCGCCTCATGGGACCCCTGCGGCTGGATCGAGGGCGACACGTACTACGCCGTCTTCGGCGGCAAAAAGAACACCGTCTGGAAATCCACCGATCTGCGGAACTGGAAAATGTGCGGGCCGTTCCTAGCCGAGGCGTATCCCGGCATCGACCTTCACGAGGACATTTCCTGCCCCGACTTTTTCCCGATGGGCGACAAGTGGGTGATGGTCTGCATCAGCCACCGCCTGGGCGCCCGCTATTACGTCGGCACCTGGAAGAACGAGCGGTTTTACCCCGAGTACCACGAGATGATGTCGTTCTGCGACAACGAATTCTTCGCCCCCGAAAGCCACACCGACGCCCGAGGCCGGCGCATCCTGTTCGCGTGGGTCTTCGACGGCCGGAACCCACCCGTCAGCGCCCTCTCGGGCTGGTTCGGAACCATGTCGCTGCCCCGCGTGATGACCCTGGCCCCGGACAATCGCCTGCGGATGACCCCCGTGGAGGAACTGACCACGCTGCGGTACAACCCGGTCTCGGCGGCGAACATTGCGATCCCCGCCGACGGTTTCGCGAACCCAGAATTTACATGTGCGCGGCGGCCATCCCTGGCCGCCGCGTCCGAAGGTGGCAGGCAGGGATGGTCGCCACCCACAGAAGAAGGATTCCGCGCCGTCGAAGCGAACGTGTATGAAATCGAGGCCGTGCTGCACGGCGGCGCGGCCACGGAATTCGGGCTCGAAGTGTGCTGCTCCGCCGACGGCCGCGAGGCCACGCGGATCGGTTACGACGTGACCCAGGGCAAGCTCAAGATCGACACGAACCGCACCGGCCAGAGCCAGCGGAAAAAGACGCTCGAATCGGCCCCGATGAAGTTGGCCGCCGGCGAACCGCTGAAGCTCCGCGTGTTCGTGGACCGCTCGGTCGTCGAGATCTTCGCCAACGACGGCCGCCAAGCCCTGTGCAGGCATATCTATCCATCGAAGGGATCCACCGGCATCCGCCTGTACGCCCAAGGCGGCGGCGCCAAGGCCCAGTCGGTCCACGCGTGGGACATCATGCCGACCAATCCATATTAAGGGACCAGGCAATAGGCACTTGGCATTAGGCAAAAGCAAGACACGGCGAAGAGGCTCTTTGTTGTTTCTTCCTATTGCCTATTGCCGGGTGCCTGATCCCTATTTCCTGGCGCCTGGTGCATTCGTCCATCGGTCGTCGCGCCACGTCATCAGAACAAGAAGAACGTGTTGATCACCGGCGTCAGGAGGAACTGGTTGGCAATCGTCAGCCCAGGGGTGTCGTTTTCCAACTGGTAATATATGTGGTTGGTGCCGGCGCCGGCGTAGAAGGCCGGGGCGCCGAGGGCGCTGAGGAACCTGGCGTAGGTGTTCGCGTCTCCCGTCCCGCCCGCGACGGTGGATGCGCCGATTTTCAGCGTGTCGCTGCCGCCTCCCAGATGGACGTTGACGCCCCTCCAGAACGTCGTGGGGCGAGCATAGTCCACGTCCGCGGCGAAGGAGATATTATCCACGCCTATCCCGCCGGTCAGACTGAATGTCCCGTTGCGGCGGCAAAACTCGCTGCCCTCGACATCCACGTTGTTGGTTCCGAGGCCCAGCCTCAGGGCGGTGCTGTTTATGAACGTCGTGTTCAGGAGGTTGATAGCGCTGGTGCCGGCGGTGTTGCGCATGCTGATGCCGGCCGTGCCCGTCACCGTGCCGCCCGAGCCGGTGATCGTGTCTCCCGTGAGGGAAGTCCCGGTGTTGAGGGAGAGATTCCCAAGGATGTTGGCGTCAAAACCGATCGTGTCGTTCCCCGATCCGGTGGCGATCTTCAGCCCTCCGATGATGTTGGCCATGCCGGAGGTGGTCCCAACCGTAACCGTGTTGTTCCCCCCGCCGGTGGCCATGAAGCCGACATTCCCCCAGAAATTGGCCGCGGTGGCCCCGGTGGCCAGGAAGGAGTTGTTCCCCGCGCCCAAGTTCAGCGATACATTGCCGGACACCAGGGCGCCGCTCATATCCACCGAGTCGTTGCTGGCGCCGGTCGTAACGCCCATCGTACTGTCCATGTCGGCGGACTGAAGGTTAATACTGTTCAGGGAGTTCGCCAGACTGGTGGCCGTGAAGGCAAATGGACCTTCAAAAATCGCGATGACGCCGCTGTTCTGGCCGGCATTGAGGGTGTTGTTGCCGACCCCGAGGTTCAGCGTCGTCTTCCCGACAATGTCCGCGCCGCTCAGGTTGACCGTGTCGTCGCCGGCGCCGGTCGTGACGGACAGCGAGTTATCCATCGCGGCGGAGACGAGGTCGACGTGGGCGTCGCCCGTGGACATGTACGCGATGGTGACCCCGCCGCCGATGGTCGTCCCATCGGCGTCAATTCCGTCTTTGCCGGTATTGGTGGAGGAGCCCGCATCGTCAGTCACCGACCCGCCGACCTCGCCGTTCTCCATGTCTACGAAGTCATCTCCAACCCCCCCGCTGTACTTCAGGCTGCCGTCCACCCGGCCCAGGGCTTCCCCATCGGTGTCCTCGGTACTGGCGACAGTGAGGAGATTGTCGCCGGCCCCCAGGCTGGCGGTGAGATTGCCATGAACGCAGACGTTGGCCGAGACCGTCAAGTTATCGCCTTTCCCGGCGGTGACCGACAGGTTGCCGTGGATCGTGGACGCGAAATTGGCCGGGGTCGTGGAAAGGCTTCCCAGCGCGAGCACGTTGCCGCCGTCGCCCATGGTCGCCGTCACGTTCAGGGCATCGAGCAGGTAATCGACGCCTCCGGTGAAGTTGGTAGCCGCGATATTCGCCGACGTGACGACGATGGGCTGATTGCCGGCCGTCCCGGCGATCGACAGCAATTCGCTGGATGTGACACCGCCAGTGGAGGTGTTAAATTCACTGATGTGCAGCGTCGAGCCCTTCAGGGCGGTCAGGAAATTCGTCATCGTGGCCCCGGCGTTCGCCCCGATGGCCACCGGGATGTCGCCCGCGTTGTGCAGGGCGCCGGTGTCAAACTCCAGAGTCTTGGTGACGCCCAGGGCGTCGGTGATCTGGATCGTGTTGTCATCGGCAGGATTGGCGTTGAATACGGCCGACGCCGTGGCCGCCGTCCCGCCCAGGAGCAACTGGTCATCGCCGGCACTGCCTTTGAAGGTGATGCTGCCCCGGGTGCCCTGAAGCGTCGCGGGGTCAACTCCCACGTGGAGATCGCTGGCCAACTCGACGATATCGTTGCCGGCGTTTCCGTCCACGGCGCCGACGCTCATGTCGATCGCGATGTCCTTGGTGGCGCCGGTGACCTGCTGGCTGGCGGCCGGAGTTC
>CAZYDC010000330.1:4572-6282 GCA_964646065.1 uncultured Planctomycetaceae bacterium
ATTGGCGCCTGTTTTCACCAGCGTGCCGTCCAGCCCGGCGATGGTGTAGTCTCCCAATCCCGTTTGGGCGATGCTGATGTGGTTACTGGCGGAGTCGCCGGTAATATCCAGCACCTTGGCGACGACCAACACCTGCACGGTCCCGCCGCTCAGAAGCAGCCTGGATTCCAACGCCTCCAACTGGGGCGACACCGCTCGGGCGGAAATTGTCTTTTTCATCTTGCCGTTCCTTTTGAAAGGGTATTGAGATTCTGCCTTAGGTTGCTTCCGTTTTCGGAGGCTTCCGTCGATTCAGGGCTTCTTTAATTCATAGCCGTGCAAACCGCGGTTTTCGTCAGCAAAGGGCCTCCATCAAGGAGAAAGAGCACAGGGACGCGAGCAGCCGGTTTCGGAAGGTTCTGGACACGGCGAGGCGAGTTGGTACACTCAATCGCGAGCATTTCGATTGCCCGCGCGAGAACACTTTCAGGAGAATCGCTATGGAGAAGATCGAAGTCGTTCTGACCAAGGCCAAGGAGACCAAGGGAACGTACGTCTACGAAGAAGATGTCGGGGCCGGCGGCAAACCCCCGGTGCTCAAGACGCAGTACATCCAGAAGTGGGTTCTCGGCGCCAATCCGCCCGAGAAGATCAAAGTGACCATTGAGCCCGCGTGAAGGAAATCAGCCAGTGACGACGATCGTAGCCGGAATTGACGAGGCGGGATTCGGCCCGGTGCTGGGGCCGATGGTCGTGTCCGCCACCGTGTTCCAAATGCCGCTGGACCTGCTGGGCGTTTCCATGTGGGAGGCGCTGGCCGGCGCGGTCTGCCGCAAGCCCTCGGCCAAGCGGCGAGGGATGATCGCCGTCGGCGACAGCAAGAAGCTCTACTCCGGCCTGCGAGGCGGGGGCGGGCTGGAACATCTGGAGCGCGGAGTGCTGTCGATGCTGGCGGCGACGGGCCAGCGGCCCGCCACGCTGGAGGCGCTGCTGGCCGCGGTCTCGCCGGGCACTGCCGACAAGGCCCGCGCCTGCCCCTGGTACCAGGGGTTGGATTTGCCGCTGCCGCGGGACATCACGGCGGCGGGGCTGGCGCTGGATTGCAACTCGATCCAGGCGAGGTTGGCCCGGGCGGGCATTAAACCGCTGGCGATGCGAAGCGAGATCCTCTTGGAGAGCGAGTTCAACCGCCTCGTGACGGCCGGCGACAACAAGTCCGCCCTGCTGTTCGACGTGTCCTGCCGGCTGCTGGAGCACGTGTGGCGCAAGATGCCCCGCACGCAACACTCGCACATCTTCGTGGACCACCAGGGCGGGCGGGTGCATTATCGCGAAGGCCTGATGCGGGTGTTCGACGGCTGCCAGTTCAAGATCAACGACGAGAGCGAGACCCGCAGCAGCTACACGCTCCTGGACGCCGACCGCACGCTGGAAATCGAGTTCCTCGTCCAGGCCGAGGACCGGCACCTGCCGGTGGCCCTGGCCTCGATGCTCAGCAAATACGTCCGGGAGTTGTTCATGGGAGTGTACAACAAATATTGGGCGACGCACCTGCCCGACCTGGCGCCGACGGCGGGGTACTACACCGACGGCAGGCGGTTCTTCGCCCAGATCCAGCCGGTGATCCAAACCCTGGGCCTGGACGCCGCCTCGCTCTACCGGTGCCGGTGAGTAAGACGTAGCATGGGCATCTTGCCCATGAGTCTCACGGGCGTCCCGCCCGTGGTTGTT
>CAZYDC010000331.1:0-6280 GCA_964646065.1 uncultured Planctomycetaceae bacterium
TATAGACAAGGACAACTCCATGATTACAACAGCGAAAGTCTTCAAAAACGGCGCCAGCCAGGCTGTCCGGTTGCCCAAAGAATTCCGCTTCCGGAGCGGCGAGGTCTGCATCAAACGCGTGGGCTCGGCCGTTATCTTGTTCCCCAAGGGCAAGGCCTGGGACCTCATGGGCGAGGCCATCGGAAAGTTCGATAAGGACTTCCTGTCCGACCGAAACCAGCCCGCGCGCGCCGAGGAGCGCCGCAGCCTGTGACGCGCTATATGCTGGACACCAACGTTTGCGTCGAACTCATTCGCGCCCGCGCGCCGGCGGTGTTCGAGCGACTGCGCCAACTCGCGCCGGACGATGTTACCATTTCCAGCATCACCCTGGCGGAATTGCACTACGGCGTCGCCAAGTCGTCGGATCCCGCCAAACACGCGGGTTTGCTGGCCCTGTTTGTGGCGCCGCTGGCCATACTGCCGTTCGACGCCTCCGCCGCTGAAACCTACGGTCGCGTGCGCACCGCCCTGGAAATCGCCGGCACGCCGATTGGGCCGTTGGATACCCTGATCGCATCGCACGCACTTTCGCTTGACGTGCCGATAGTCACAAACAACCAGCGCGAGTTTCGCCGCGTGTCCGGCCTGCGCGTGGAACACTGGCCGATGCGGTAGGATAAGGCGATACTCAGACGTCAATCTGTCGTAAGTCAGTCTCAAAGTCGATTAGTTCTGCATCGGTCGCGCCATCCATAGGTTTCCTGGCGACTTCACAAAACCCGCAGGCTTGATAGATACGCCGAGCTGGTTCAAAGAACGGATGATCTGACGTTGTCACAGAAGCCGTCTCAAAACCATTGTCCCTGAGAGTTGCCAACAGTTTTCGGAGTTGTTCTCGGCCAAGCCCCCTGCCTCGAAATTCAGGAACGATGCAGTTCTGGCCGACGATGGCGCTGGGGAAAGTCCGAGGGTCGTAACTGACAAGCCCAATGGGCTTCCCATCAAAGCAAGTGATCGTCACGCAGGCGCCTATGGTCTCCAGGTTGTCAAATGTCTGCCGGTCCGCTGCTTCCACTCGTTCGGCGAGACCCTCATCCGCATAGTTCTGATAGCTCCTCATCACGATAAAAGAAAACGTGCCCCGAGGGAAGTTGGTGATGGACTCAAAAGTCAGCCTCGCTGGAAGATCAGGTGTCGACATGCTGTTTTGTCTTCCTCGGGGCACCGCCGAGTTTGCGAGCCTTTGCCGCTTCCTGTTCGCGGCGCAGTTCCTCGGACGCTTGGCGCCAGAACTCCAGTTGCTGCTGGATGGTCATACCCCGGATTTTCCGGTAGATGCGCGCGGCACCGGCGCGTTTCATTGCCACGCAATCAAATTTCTTCGCTTTCTTTTTCACGCATGTCCAATCAAACAACGTCCGAGTCTCGGTGGTACACTGCGCCGTCATGACGTATTCGCTATTCGCTTGCGCGCTCGCCTGCGGCTCGTGGCTAAACGAACCACTGCGACATTTCTTCGCTGTTACGCCCTACGCTCCACGCCCAACGCTCGACGTGTGTTTTACTTCTCACTCCAATCCAGCACGACCTTGCCCGACTGCCCCGACAGCATGGCCTCGAAGCCTTTGGCGAACTCGGTGTAGTGGAAGTGGTGAGTGATCACCGGGCGGATGTCCAGCCCGCTTTGGAGCATGACCGTCATCTTGTACCACGTCTCGTACATCTCGCGGCCGTAGATGCCCTTGATCGTGAGCATGTTGAACACCAGCGTGTTCCAGTCCATTTCCGTCGTCGGCTGGATGCCCAGCATGGCGATCTTTCCGCCGTGGCACATGTTCTTGAGCATGTCGCGGAAGGCGGCGGGGCTGCCGGACATCTCCATGCCGACGTCGAAACCTTCCTTCATACCCAGTTTCTTCTTCGCCTCGTCGAGCGAGTCGGTTCGCACGTCCAGGGCCAGCGTGGCGCCCATTTTTCGGGCCAGTTCCAGGCGGTAGGGGTTCACGTCCGTGACAACAATATACCTGGCGGCCGCGTGGCGGGCGATGGCGGTGGCCATCACGCCGATGGGACCGGCGCCGGTAATCAGCACGTCCTCGCCCAGCACGTCGAACGACAATGCCGTGTGCGTGGCGTTGCCCAGCGGGTCGAAGCAGCTGATCACCTCCAGCGGGATGTTCGGATCGCACGCCCAGACGTTGGTCTGCGGGATGCACAGGTATTCCGCGAATGCGCCGTTGCGATTGACGCCCACGCCGCTGGTGTTGGGGCACAGGTGCCGCCGTCCGGCCAGGCAGTTGCGGCAATGTCCGCAGACCAGGTGGCCTTCGCCGCTGACCAGGTCGCCCGGATGGAAATCATGCACGTCCATGCCGACGCTTTCGATCACGCCGACGAATTCGTGCCCGACCGTCATCGGCACGGGGATGGTCTTCTGCGACCATGCGTCCCAATTCCAAATGTGAACGTCGGTCCCGCAGATGCTGGTCTTGAGGATGCGGATCAGCACGTCGTGCGTCCCCACCTCGGGCACGGGCACGTCTTGCAGCCAGAGGCCTACCCCGGCCTTGGCCTTCACTAACGCCTTCATCGTCTTCTTCATGTCATTCCTGCTTTCCTATAGCGCCGACGCTGGTGGGCGCGTATACAAGAGGTATCATATCCCCTTTGCCCGCAACTTGAAAGCGGGCGTTGATGAGCGTTGATGGTTTGTCGCTGGTAGTGTCGCCGTAAGGCGATTCTTGGTTCGTAGTGTCGCCGTGAGGCGATTCCTGAAGAAGCCCCTCACGGGGCCACTACGAACGGGACGCGGCGGCCAGGGATGGCCGCCGCGCAATGCTGCAACGACTCACGCCGCGTTGCCCTTCCCGGCCGACCGGGTGTGCGGTTCGAGTTGCCTGGCGTCGGTGACGTCCAGATTCATTCCGGCATAGGAGACGATCTTGCCGGTCCGGTCATGGATCGGCACGCCGCGGCAGAGGACGGTTCGCACGGTGCCGTCCTTGGCCTGAATGCTCAACTGGCGGTCCCAGAACCCTCCGCGAGCGATGCAATCGTTCCATTCCTGCCTCAACTGTTCGCGGTCCTCCAGGACCAGGCATTGCGCCCAGTCCCAGCGGCGGCACTGTTCCATCGACAGGCCGGTCATCTCCAGGAAGCTCTTGCTGACGTACGTCAATCCGCCGGCGGCGTTGCAGATCCACAGACCGTAGGGAATCAACTCGCCCACCTTGAGCAGGACGTCGCGGTTTTCCTCGACGGCCTGAGAGGCCAGGATCCGTTCGTCGAACTCTTCCTGCAGCGCGACCAGGGCGTGCTCCAGTTCGGCCGTGCGCTCGCGGACGCGCTGTTCCAGTTCGTCGCGGGCCTTCTGAAGCTCGACGCTCGCTCGCTTGTGCTCGATGGCGTAGCGGAGCGCGCGGGCCAGCGTCCGCCCGTCCGCCTGGCCCTTGACCAGGTAGTCCTGCACGCCCATGCGGATCGCCTCCATGCCCTGGGCCTCGTCGTCCAGGTTGGTCAGCACCACGATCGGCAGTTCCGGCGCGAATTGCCGGGCGCTGGAGACGGTGTCGATTCCCCGCGAGTCCGGCAGCGAAAGGTCCAGCAGCATGATGTCGAAATACGCGCTGTCGAAGAGCCGCTTGCCGTCCTCCAGCGAAGAGGCGTCGTGGAGTTCGTACGGAAACTCGGAAACCGTCCGCAGGGTCTCGCGAAGCAGCAGCACGTCTCCGGCGTTATCCTCCAGCAGCAGTATCTTGATCGCGTCGTCCATACATCATCATAGACACGCCGTGGGGTGCTCGCCAAACAGCAAGCTCAACTCCGACATTGTCTGAAACCCAAGACTTTCTTTTCGACGGTCCCTGTCCCATCAAACCTGTGTCGGGTTCGTTGGGTCACGCATAACGGGGGCTATCAGGGTCGGCGCTGGCCCGAGCTTGCTGTTTGGCGTGGATGCTCCCTGTGCCTTACAGGTCCGTCGGTTTGACGTAATCGCCCTTGGCCGCTTGGAGAGCTTGCAGGCGGGCGCGCTGCTGGGCGATAACCTCGAAGACCGCCGCCGGGGCGTCCTTGACCTCGGTGCGGTAGATCTTCTCGATCCGGTCGAGCTTGGCCAGGTTCTCCGGAATGCGGATGGTGAACTGGCGGATGTAGTCCTCGCGGCTGTACTCCTTGCCCAGCACCTGCTGGAAAATCCGCAGGAGGTCCTCGTACACTGGGATCAGGCCGGTCGGGGCCTTGATGGCCGGCGCCTCGTTATGCACGCGCAGCTCCATCCACTTGACCCACACCGCCTTGTCGCGCATGCCGGTGAGGAACTGGCCGCCCTCGCGCTGGAAATAATTGGTCGCAAACACGCGAGGCGGATTGGCCAGTTTCAGGCCGAAATCCAGGTTGTTCTTTATGTACTTGCCCAGCGGGATCGCCAGGAAATCCAGGTTGCTCATCAGGTTGAACGCCCGCACGCCCTCCTGGCCGATCGTGGCGGAAGTCGTCTCGCTCTCCTGACTGGCGCCGTACGCGACGATCCCGTGCGTCCAGTCGAAGCTCTGCTGGACCGGCACGGCCGTGTCGCTGTCGCGCCCGCCGTAAATCACGCCGCCCACCGGAACGCCCTGGGGATTGTCGAGCTCGGGGTCCAGGTTCGCAATCGACCGCAGCGAAATCGTGTACCGGGCGTTCTTGTGCGCCGGAGGAATCGCCCCGCCGGCAGAGTCCTTCTTGCCCGTCTGCCACGCGCCGGAAAAGTTCACGCCGTCGGCGGGGATTTCCTCGCCCATGCCCAGCCAGTACGGCAGGCCGTCGTGGATCAGCACGTTCGAGAAGATCACCTCGCCCGGTTTGTGCAGCACGTCCCAGATCACCGGGTCGTCCTTGGCCTTGACGTCCTGGATGATGCCGAAGATGCCCACCTCCACGTTCACCGCGCGGGCCTGCCCGCCGATGCTCCGGAAGTACGCGATGTCGTCGCCGACGATCGTCTCGCCGGGGATCATCGCCGTCGAGGTCTTTCCGCACGCGCTGGGATAGGCGCCCGTGAAGTACGTCACGCGGTTGGCCGGGCCATGCACGCCCATCACGAACATGTGCTCCGCCAGCCAACCCTCGCGGTCAGCCTTGCGGATCGCCAGGCGAAGCGCCAGCTTTTTGAGGCCGACCGTGTTGCCCGCGTACTGCGTGTTGACGCTGTATACATGCTCGCGGGTGTAGTCGATGTAGATGCGTTTCTTGTCCGGTTCGGCGCTGACCATGTCGGCCGTGAGCTTGCCCGAGGAATGCACGAACCGGAAGAACTCGCCGCTGCCGCCCAGCCGCTTGAACTGCTCGTACCCCGCGCGGTAGAGCAGGTCCTCGCTGTGCGCGACGTACGCCGAGTCGGTGATCTGCGCGCAGGAGACGCTGAACGGCGAGCCGGTAGGCCCCAGGCAGAAGAACCGCACGAGCATCCGCCGCCCTGTCATGCTGCCGGCCAGCAGGCCGCGAACCTCGCCCAGGCCTTGCTCACGCTCCATCTGGTTGAGGGTCTTGGCGAGCGACTGGTCGGCCGGCACGAGGTACCGCGTGACTTCCTTGTCGCGGCCCTGGTCCTGCATCCCGTCGAAGTGGTACGTGTGGCCGTCGGTGGCCAGGGCCTTCTCCTCACGCGTTTCCAGGGCCAGGCGGCGGACCTGCTGGACGTCCGACTTGGAATCGTCGAAGACCGTGACCGAGTCCGGCCGGCAGAGCTTCACCGCGTCGGCGAGGAACTCCACCAGATGTTCGTTGGCCAGGGCCTCCAGCTTGGCCAGGCTGGCCGAGTCAAGTTTGCCCGCAAGGATGTCCGCACATTGTTTGTTCATTCTTGAGTCTCCAGGTTCAGGGTTCGTAGTGTCGCCGTAAGGCGATTCTTCCGGAAGAAGCCCCTCACGGGGCCACTACAAACCAGGCCGCGAAGCATACGCGGACCACTCTGAATGTTCAAGCGAGAAGAGGCTTGTGTTGCTTCACGGGAGTGCGTAAATTTTCCGGCACACGGCGAAATGACAACGACGCGCCACGGAGGACACGGAGAACTCAGAGGAAAACGGCAGGGGAAAATGGGGAAGAATCCAGGTTTCTGGCATAGTTCGTAACCTATTATAACCTGCCGGGAAGCCACCGGAACGGGCAGGCGGCTCATTAGAACGCGCCGGGAAGCCACTGGAACCTGTTGGGAAGCCATTAGAACCCGTCTGAAAATCTGCAAGTAAAGGATACAAAGCATGTTATGCATTCCAGACCCCCATTCCGCGCGTTTTTCGCGCTATTTTAAGGTATT
>CAZYDC010000332.1:0-3570 GCA_964646065.1 uncultured Planctomycetaceae bacterium
CTCACCTCCGCAAAGTCCTGTCTCTGGGGGCAGCCGCGCTGGCGTGCCTGGCCTTCGGTGGCGCCGCGGTGTCGGCCCAGATCGTGGACAACCCCGGTTTCAAGGCCCTGCCGCGACCGATCAATTATTCCATGCCCTTGGCGCCGGCGGGCGGCGCCCAGGCGGTCATCGTCTATGGAAAGAACGCCCGTTGGACGCAAGCGGCGGCCACGGCGGTGAAGAAGGCGATTCAGGATTGGTCCGGATTGAAGCTGGAGATCGTCGACGACCGCGCCGTCACCAGCGCAGACACCTGGCTGCTCAAGGACGAGTGCCGCAAGACGCCGATGATCGTGCTGGGCAACGCCTGGGAGAACCGCGTCATGCACGCCCTGGGCACGCGGTATCTGCTCCAGAGCAATCGCACCTGGCCGGGCGGGGACCGCTACCTGGTCCGCTCGATCTTCGAGCCTTTCGAGGCCGACGTGAACTACCTTACGCTGGAGGCCTCGACGCAGGCGGGGCTGGACGGCGCGGTGGCCAAACTCGCCGAGCTGCTCAAGACCTTCCCCAAGGCCCCGCCGGCCATTCCCCGCACGCGCGTGGTGGCGGGCGTCAAGGACCAGTGGGAAACCGAATTGTGGTACTGGTGGAAAACGCCGCCTGAAATGGCGGGCAACCTCAAACGCAGCGTGTCGGAGCTTGCGCTGGCGTACAAGGGTCCGGTGGTGACCGCGGGGGATAATTTCTCCAAGGCGGGGCTGGGGGGCGAAATCTTCTATTACACGCTGGGCGGGATTCCCGAGCGTGAGCGGGCCTCCACGCTGCCGGAGGACGAAGGTTATCACCGCGCGACGGCCGCGATGTACCTGCTGGGCTATCGCGCCACGGGGGGCCGGACGCACTTACCGTCCGACCATTATGGGGCGATGAACTCGATCCTCGGCGCGCGGAGCTTTATGCAGGCGGGCATCCTGACGGACAAGGAGCTCAACGAGTTCGAGAACGGTTTCACCCTTTCGGCCGCCTATCCCAACGAGTATTTCTACGACCACGTCGGCAGTTACAGCGGCATGGTGAACGCCTGCGGCGGGCGGCATTTCATGGCCTGCCTGCTGCTGAGCCTGCACACGCAGGATTACGTGCTGCATCACTGCCGCCTGGACGACCGCACGCGCAAGGAGGTCCAGCGGCGATACGACGGCGCGCGGAAATGCGCTGCCGAGTACATCCGCTCGTTCCGGAACAACGGCGAGACCTCCTGCCTGGGCGAAGACACGATGCTCCAACTCTATTGCATGTTGCACGAGGGCTTCCTGGAGCACGTGCGCAACGGCACGCTGCGTCAGATGGCCGACTTTTACGTGTTGAGCTCGGACAACCTCTACGTTCCGGGCGAATGGCCGTACTACGGCTGCTACACAAGTTCGGGAGGGGGCTTCAGCGACGGGCCTGGCGGTGTCATGGTCGGAATGGTGGGGCGTGGGATCATCGACGCGGCGGCGTATTACTATGACGATCCGCAGTACCGGTGGCTGGCCAAGAACTGGTGGGGGTCCAAGTGGATGGTGCCCGCCGGCGTGATGAATATGCACATGGACTACGAAGGCCCGATGGCCAAACCCACCATGTACAACGGCGTCCGGGCGCTGCCCTACGACGAGCGCATGTACCGCCTCGTGGCGGATCGGGCCATGCTGCAAAGGTGGCAGGAACAGGCCCGCCTGGCCCCGGACTGCCCCGGCAAGGCCTTGGACCGCGTGGCGTTCCGCGACGGCATGGACCGCGACGACGCCTATCTCTACCTGGCCGCCAGCCAGGACCAGCCTGTGGCCTACCCCGCCCAGAATAATTCCATCGCCCGCTATACAGACCTTTCGGAGGTCTGGCTGTTCGCGAACACCACCAGCAACTCGACCTGGTCGCGAAGCGTCGTCTCGATTTCCAACGGCAGGAGCTACGTCCCCAGCGTCTGCTGCCAGCAGGAGGCGCTGGCCAACCTGGGCGAGGTCAGCGCGGTAGCGTCCCGCGAACCGGGCATCGCCGGGACCGACTGGACCCGGACCATCGTGCATTGGAAAGGCCATTACTTCGCCGTGCTCGACCGCATGGAGGCGTTGCGGGAAGACGACTTCGCCTTCGTCTGCCGCTGGCGTTCGCTCAACCCCGCCTCGATGCAAAAGAACGTCTGGGTTGCCGGGTCGAACTCGGGCAATGCCATGCGGATTCAGAACACCGACAGCATTTTCCAGACGGCCGAGCACTGGGACATCGACGGTTCCGCCGCCCCGTACGTGCTCCAGCAGTACAAGCAGGCCCGGCTTTACAAGGGGCAGATTCAGACCTATCAGAACCTGATGTACGTTTCGGGCGCCAAGCGCCCCGACGAGTTCGAGACCCGCCGGGCCGGCGCGACCGCCATGCTCGTCAAGGGCAAGACCGCGGCGGGTGATCACCTGGCCTTGATAGGAACCGCCGGCGGGCCGTTCCCGACCGCCGATTTCGACACCGACGCCAAGGTGTACGACCTGACCGGCGACCTGCTGCACCTGGCCGCGGTGCGGAGTTTGAAGGCGAGCATCGGCGGCGCGATGGAGGAAGTTTTCTGGTCCCAGCGTCCGGTGAACATGCTGCTGAATTGCCGGACGGGCCAGGCCGAATTGGAGATCGCCAGCGATGCGCCGATGCAGGTCAAGATCGGCCCCAATTGGGCGTCGCATAAGCCCGGGCGCGAAACGGTCGCGCTCGCCGCGGCGGACGCCTTGCCCAAGACGGCGACGGCCTTGGAGACGCTGTGGAACAACTGCCCCGTTCCGTCGGCTACGGTGCAACCGCCCGCCGGCAGCGGGCAGATTTTCGAGGCCCGAAAGGCCGCTCAAACCCTCGAGCGGCCCTTGCGGAAACTAACGCAGTTTACCGTCGCCTCCATACCGCCCTCGGCGCGTCCGCACGGGGCCCAGTACATTTGGCGCGACACCTCCGACCTCCAAGTTACGGTCACGCTGCCCGAATCCACGGCCGTCGACTGTCTGCGCCTGGTCTCGATCACCAAGCAGGTTCCGTTGTACGGCCTGGGGTCGGAAGGGTACGGCATGCCGCAGTACAAGGCCGATGATTTCCAGTTCTCGCTGGTGCTCAGCGACGACGGGTTCCAGAAGGACGTTCGCAAAATAGACAAGCCAAAGGTCGTGTACGAGGAGACCCCCGAATGCTACGTGGGGCATTTCACGATGTCCCGCCTGCCGACGTGGCGGGTGTCTGTGGGCGACAAGGCCAGGCAGGTCAAATTAATTCCGCGAGCGGCGACCAAGGAGCGAGCGGCGCTTCTGCTGACGAACCTGGAGGTCTACGAATCCCGGCGCGTGGACGAACTGACCCTCCAGGCGATGGCCGTCGACCTCAACGGCGACGGCGTTAACGAACTGGTCCTGGGCACCAGCCAGTGCCAGTTGGCGGCCTACGATTCCGAGGGAAAGAATTTGTGGCTCAAGGACACGTTCCCCGGCGCCATTCACGCGTTGGCGGCCGGCGACCTGGACGACAACGGCAAGAGCGAGGTCCTGGCCTACCTGAGCACCGAAAAGCTGCGCC
>CAZYDC010000332.1:3580-6253 GCA_964646065.1 uncultured Planctomycetaceae bacterium
CCCGATGGCACCATCACCGGCCGGCTCCCGTCGGACATCACCGAGGCGCAGCTCAAGTACCACCAGCAGCGCGCGGGCGCCGGCAATATCACGACGCTTGGAGTCTGGGGCCGAGGCAATCCCAAGAACAAGCAGGTGGTGGCCTGGGCCGAGGGAATGTTCCTTGTGCAGCCGGATGGCACCACCCTCGTGGACGACGGCAAAATCCAGCATCCGCAAGGCGTCGGCAGGCTGGTAAACCTGTATCCCAACGAGCCCGAAGTGCTGGTGACATCGAGCCGGTACGGCCTGACGCTTTGGGCGTCGCGGATTGACGCCAAGGGTTACTATGCCCAGTTGGGCAGCAAGCCCACGGCCGGGTCCGATTCGGGCGAGAGCCGCGGCCTGGGCTTCGTGCAGCAGGTGGACGTGCCCAGTTTTGTTGGACGCACTGGCAGTGGCGTCGGGGTTCAAGGCCGCGTGGCCTCGCCCGAGCCAAGCCTCGAATGCGGCTATAAAGGCGTGGTCGCCGCCCTCGAAGGCGGAGTCGCCTGCTATCCTATTTCGGCTTTCCTGCCCAACGGCAAAGACCCGGGCTGGTGCTTCAACACCGGCGGCGTCCCTGCCGTTGCGGCGCTGGTCGAGGACATCAACGGCGAGGGCGTGCCGGAGGTCCTGCTGGGTCGCGTGGATGGTTTTGTCGACGTCTTGCGACTCTCCGACGGCCAATTGATGGGCTTGCTCAGCACCGGCCAGCCCATTGTGGGCATGGTCATGCTCAAGAACCACGACGGCAAACCCTGTCTGGCCGTCGGCACAAAAATGGGCGTCCATCTGTTCGGCAGCGATCCCTCGGGGGCAGGCCTCAAGCGGATCGGCAGCCAGGCCATGCCGGTCGCCGCCTTCGTAGGCCCCGGCGGCAAAGCGCGAGACCGCGCCTACGTCGTCGACTCGGCAGGGCAAGTTACGGTCCTGATTTTGAAATGAGAACGACCGTATTCTTCACCGGAAGAATCCAGACGCGTCCGCACTTCCACTGCTCCGCTTGTCCCGGGCGGATTTCTGAATACGAGAGTTCTTTCTTCGTGAAAGGTTACAACGCGCCGACCGGCAAGCCGACGTAAGATCCAGCTTGCCCGCCATCGTTCTCGAGGAATAGTTGGCGGGCTTGCTGGTCGGCGCAGTGGGGCACCCTATGACGCTTTGAGGCCAAACTGCCGGCCCGGAAACCGAAATGTGCCCAGCGCGTAAAACGCATTGCGGTTGACAGATTGTGTTGTAACAATATACGCCATGGCAACGATTCCCGAGGCATTGTCGATCGCGATTCAGCACCATCAGGGCGGCCGCCTGCAAGCCGCCGAACAGATCTACCGGCGGATTTTGCAGGCCGATCCGAATCAGGCCGATGCGCTGCATCTTCTGGGCGTATTGGCTCAGCAAATGGGCCATCACGGGATGGCCGTCGAATATATCGGGCGGGCGATCCGGGTGAACGGCCATGTGGCTGTTTACCACAACAACCTGGGCAATGTGCTCAGGGACCAGGGAAAACTGGACGAAGCGGCCGTCTGCTGCCGCCGGGCATTGGAACTGCAGCCGGACTATGCCCAGGCGCACAACAACCTGGGCAACGTGCTCAGGGATCAGGGAAAGCTGGACGCCGCGGCCGCCTGCTACCGCCGGGCATTGGAATTGAAACCGGATTTTGCCGAGGCACACAGCAACCTGGGCAACGCGCTGGCGGACCAGGGCAAAGCGGACGAGGCCGTCGCCAGCTATCGCCGGGCGCTGGAACTGAAGCCCGACTATGCCGAGGCACACAACAAGCTGGGCAATGCGCTCAGGGACCAGGGAAAACTGGACGAAGCGGCCGCCTGCTGCCGCCGGGCGCTGGAGCTGAAACCCGACTACGCCGGGGCACACAACAACCTGGGCAATGTATTCCTGGACCAGGACAAGCCGGATGAAGCGGTCACCAGCTATCGCCGGGCGCTGGAACTGAAGCCCGACTATGCCGAGGCGCACAACAATCTGGGCAATGCGCTGACGGACCAGGGCAATGCCTTGAAGGATTACGGCAAGCTGGACGAAGCGGTCGCCAGCTATCGCCGGGCACTGGCACTTAAGCCGGACTTTGCCCAGGCGCACAACAACCTGGGCAATGCGCTGAAGGCCCAGACGAAGCTGGACGAGGCGGTCGCCAGCTATCGCCGGGCGTTGGAGCTGAAACCGGACTTTGCCGAGGCGCTCGACAACCTGGGCAATGCGTTGACCGATCAGGGCAAGCTGGACGAAGCGGTCGCCTGCTTTCGGAGGGCGCTGGAACTGAAGCCGGATTATCTGGCGCCCCTGGCGCCTCTGGTCCATCAGCTCCAATATCTGTGCTCCTGGGAAGGCCTGGATGTTCTTTCCCGCCGCGTGATCGAGATCGTTGACGCGGAGGGCGGGATCGATTCTCCGGTGTCGCCGTTTGTCTTCCTGGCCTTGTCCACGCCGACGACGGCCCAGCAACAACTGCGATGTGCGCGGCGGTGGATGGATCGGCTGCCCAAAACCCAAGGCTCGCTTCGGCGCGGCCCGGCGAGGCCCGGGCCTTCGGAGCCCAAGTCAAAGATCAGGATCGGCTATCTCTCCGCCAACTTCCAGACTCACGCGGTCGCGTGGCTGACCGCCGAGTTGTTCGAGAAACAC
>CAZYDC010000333.1:0-6252 GCA_964646065.1 uncultured Planctomycetaceae bacterium
GCAGGAGCACTCGGCCAGATGCGCGTACCAAGTCGCGCCCGTCGCTTGAAGGGCGAAGATACCGATCAGGAACCAGTGTACGGCAGTTTTCATAACGATAATGCGCTCACGCAATGATATGTCTATCATAGCAGGAAGGTTTCCAGACAAGCAAGGCTATTGAAAAACCGGGTATTGAGACACCGGCCGTGGGGTTGGTGATTAAATAGGGACGGACCCCATTTATTCGGAAATAAATGGGGTCCGTCCCTATTTAATTACCTTCCGCCAAACGGGAAGAGTCTGGCGGCGAGTCGGGGCAGCCAACCGGCCATGTGGTTGAGCAGGTCGCCAGCCGAGCGCGAGGAGTCGTCGGACAGCCGCAGCATCATCAAGGCGGCGACAAACCTTCCGGCGGCGCCGATCACGAAAGAAACGTGCCAGTTGTTCCAGACGAACGGGCCCATGTGCAGCGGGGTTCGCTGAAGGAATTCGAGCGACCGGGTGATGGCGCCGCCGGCGACGCCGGCCACCATCACGCCCAGGCTGGTGATGACGGAGAAGGCGGCGATGTACTTGCTGCTGCCCTTGAGGTCGCTGAACCCGAAGAGGAAGCTCTGCTGCGCCAGGCCGACGCCGGCCCAGGCGATTCCCGCGAACGAGGCCGTCGCCAGCCCGGCCAGGAATGCGCCCACCGGCAGGTGCGGGGGAATCAGCAGGTAGTCGCCGTGGCCGACCAGTCCGCCGGCGGCGGAGGCCAGGCAGTTAAGCCCCGCCGAGACGCCCAGGTCCGACATTCCCTTGGTGATGAACGCCCAGGGCAAAATGCCGAAGACGGCCGCGAACGAGCATACGATCATCATCGGCTTTCGCCCGAAGCGGTCCACCAGCGCGCCTAGCGGTTTGAGAGTCACCATGGCCGCCAGCGATCCGCCGAACAGGAAGATCATGTTGCTGGCCAGGTTGGAAAACCCCAGGTTGGCCGGTCCGCAATTCTGCCACAAATAAATCCCGCCGACGTTGGCGCCGAAGCTGAGCACCATGACGCAGACGGTGAACTGGCGGAACGAGCGGTTCCGCAAGGGCTCGATGAGGACGCCAGCCAGCGTTTTGACCAGGGCGATCACCCCTGTCCCAGAGGCCACAGGCCCGGCGATCCGGGGCCGGGACACGTCTGCGGCGACAGGCGGAAGGATTTCCCGGATCCGGCGCAGCAGGAACATGCTCAGGCCGAACAGTCCGGCCAGAAGGAACAGGCCGCAAATCACGCGCATCAGCATCGGCTGGTCCAGGGCCGTGATGACCGGCGTGCCCTTTGGCCCGGCAGCGGTCGCCTTGTCCAGCAGCAGGCTGACCACGATCAACATGGCCAGTTGCAGCAACCGGGCCAGCGTGTCTCGCGCGGCGATGTACCGCGCGCGGATGCGGCGGGGCAGGATGTCCGCGGTCCAGGTCGTCCCGGCCGGGCCGGCGAACGAGTCCAGGCAGGACATCGTCACGATCACCAGCAGCACCAGCCAGACCGCTATCGTGGAGGGCAGCGGCAGGAAAAGCCCGACGGCCGCGATGGCGACCCACCCCAGCCTGGCTCCCAGCGAGCAATCGATGTATTGGTGCTTTCGCAACCCCGTTCGTTCGATGGGCAGTGTCGCGAGGATCTGGAAGAACACGGCCAGCGGGGGCAGCGAGGTCAGGAGGCCCATGTGCCAGTCCTTGAACCCCACCATGCGGCAGAAGCTGTTGATGTGGGCGCCTGACACGCAGACGTTGTGAGCGGTCAGGTACAGCGTGGCGATCGTGTAGACCCGCAGCGACTGCCGCAGCTCCGGCCCGCGAATCGCCAGCGCCGGCAGCGGGCCGTCAAAGGTTTTGCTCTTCCATGACATCAGCGAATTGAATCCATTCTCATTCCCGCACGCAAACTTTGCGGAATTTCATCTTGCCATTGACCGGTCGAGGCGGTATCATCCTACGACTTCCAATAACATAGAACACTATACCAAAGAGGTAACGATGCATTATCCGCATAAAATATCAAAACGGAAGCGTGCGAAGAAAATCGGATTCCGGGCCAGGATGCGTTCGGTCGGTGGACGCAAGGCGATCAACCGCAAGCGCCGCGAAGGCCGAAAGGTCCAGGTCATCTGACCCAAGGATGAACCCACGCGATAACCTAAGGGCTTGGGCTGCATGCCGAGGCCCTTTTGTATTGGCGGAAACGGCGAACCGACGAACAGTCGAATTTCGAACAATCGAAGGCTGAAGTGAAGAGGCGGAATTCCAACTCCGCACTTCCGCATTCGCCGTTCGATGGTTCGATATTCGTCGGTTCGCTGTTCCTTTACACTGACCGCGTAAGATATCGATAGGCAGGCGCACATGACCAATTACAGGAGAAACATCGGCGGGTTGGCTCTGTTGGCCTTCCTGCTCTTGGCGACGGCCGCGTTGGCGGGCGAGGCGCCAACGACCACGCCGGCGACCGGCGCCGCCGCCAAAGATCTTTCCGCGTACAAGTCGCCGGCCGGACCTTACGAGGTCGCCTCAGCCGACGCCTTGTGGCACGATCGCGCCCGCGATCGGAATGTGCCTGTGCGAATCTTCGCGCCCAAGCCCGGCGCCAAGGACCCCCAAGGCCAGGCCGTCCAAGGCCCGCTGCCGGCGGTGGTGTTTTCGCCGGGGCTGGGCGGCTCGCGAACGGTGTACGGATATTTCGCAAAGTCTCTTGCCGCGTGCGGGTACGTGGTGGTGGTCGTCACGCACAAGGGCACGGATACAGACTACTTCCTGAAGAATGGTTTCCCGGCCTTGTGGCGCACGCTCGGGGATGAATCCGCCTGGTCGGACCGCGCTGCCGACATTTCGTTCGTCATCGACCGCATGACGGCCAAGGACCAAGACCAGGAATTGCTCAAAGATCGGGTCGATGCCCGGCGGATCGGCGTGGCCGGGCATTCGTACGGCGCGTATACGTCGCTGGCCATCGCCGGCCAGACCAGCACGACCAAGGACGGCAAGGACCGTTCCTACGCCGACAAGCGCGTCAAGGCCGTCATCACGATGTGCCCGCAAAGCCCGCCGCTATTCGGCCTGTCCGAGCGGTCATGGGGCAAAATCGCCATCCCCGTCATGATTATGACCGGCACGAACGATCTCGGGATGAAACTTCGGTCGCCGCAAAAGACCGTTTGCTACAAGGGGATGCCCGCCGGAGATAAGTACTTTTTCCTGCTCCAGGGCGCCGGCCACATGGATTTCGCGACCAACCGGAAGCTGTTCTCGACGGACGACAAGGAAGGGGGCGACATGAGCTTCCACGGCCTGATCTGCCAAGGCGGCTGCGCGTTCTTCGACGCGTACCTGTGCGGAGACAAAAAAGCGCGCGCTTGGCTCAAAGGCGCCGACATCGCCAAGGCCAACCCGGGGAAGGTCACGCTGGAGGCGAAGTAGTTCACGCCCGCATCTCAAATCGGAATCCGCTTGCATGATTTTTAGGGAAGGGGATAATTGGTTTCGCTCGGAAACCAATTACGGGAAGGTCTGCTATGACTTGCAAGAAGTGGGTTGCAATACTATGTGTCTTGCCGCTGGTGGGATGTTCCTACACTCCTTACTCGCCGCCGCCGGTGGCGTTTTCCGGCGATTCCGTTAACGCGACGCAAACGGCGATCGTGCCGACGCTGGACACGCCGGCGCCCAAGGGAAAGAACGTGATCTGGTGCGGCACGGGGCAACAGGCCTGCGATGAGCTTCGCAAGGTGGTGGGCAAGGTCGGTGGCGATGCGCAGGATGGCCCGTGGGCGCGGCTCAACAACGTCCGCATGAACCCCGACGACCTGCCGGCAGGGAGCTTCTACGCCGCCGCCGGAGAGGTCCGCAAGGGAATCGTCAAAAAGATACAATCCGACATGGCCGCCAAGTTCCCCAAGGTCACGCCCAACCTGGGCGGCCCGGACATTGCGCAGGACAGCGACCTCGTCCTGGCCTACGCCTACCTGGCCGCCAACGTGAAGTTCGGCACTGCCTACGCGGAGCGAAAAACCGGCGACTCCTTCGTGGACTCCACCGGAAAGGCGACGCAAGTCAGCAGCTTCTCTTGCGAGGAAAACGGCGAGAACAAGTTGGGCGACCTGGCCGGGCAGATCGGCATTCTCTATTCCGTTAACTTGGGAATCGTCGTTAACGTGGGAAACGGCGGCAAGCCAAACCCCGAGTTCATCCTGGACCTGGACAGGAATTCCAAGCCCAGCCAGATCATCTTGGCTAGCGTGGAACCCAAGGAAACGCTGGCGGCGACCTGGCGGGACGTGCAACAGAAAATCAAAGCCGGCAAACCGGAAGCGTTCTCTGCCGAAGACGACTTGCTGATCGTGCCGAACCTGAACTTCCGGATTCAACACCGATTCAAGGAACTGGAGGGCGAACTGAAGGACGGCAACCGGATCCTGCGGGCGTCTCAATCCGTCGATTTTCGCCTGGACAGAAGCGGCGCTGTCCTGACCAGCGAGGCCTTCTTGGTGTACAAAATGGGAATTCCCAGACAATTCTGCTTCACCCGACCGTTCCTGATCGTGATGCGGAAGCGCGGGGCGGAGGAACCGTATTTCGTCATGTGGGTAGACAACGCGGAGCTGCTGTGCAAGCAGAACTCCAAGTGACTCCGGCCGTAGCATGGGCATCCTGCCCATGAGTCTCACGGGCGTCCCGCCCGTGGTTGCTGTTTCTTCTTTTTCTTCTTTGTGTAAAGAAAAGCAAAAGCAAAAGCAAATGCGAAGACATGGGCAAGATGCCCATGCTACACACGGGCAAGATGCCCGTGAGACTCATGGGCGAGACGCCCATGCTACGAAAACATCCCATGCAACGTCAGACCGTTCCGGTCCAGATGAACTCGTGGTTGACCGGCACGGTGACTTTCTTGCCGCCGCTGCCGTGGAATGTGACGGTGTTCTTTCCGAATGCGGCCTTCTTCACTCGGTCGAAGCCGGCGGGGACCTTGGCGACGCCCTGGATGTAGTTGACCGACGTGGGCTTGTCGGGCGTCAGGGTCAGGCAGGTGTCGATGCCGGTCTTGGTGGCGGCGTTGGGCGTCAGCGACGGGCCCATGCCCAGGGCGTGGAAACCGGCAACGTCTTCGATTCCCAGGCAATTGTTCCGCCCACTCCAGGGCGAGAAGTGGCGGCCGTGATTCTCCGACCACAACATCGCGGTCGGAAGCACCGAGGCGTCCTTGAGCGAGAACCATAGGAAGCCTTCGTTGGTGAAGGTGGCCGTGGTCCAGGCGGGTTCTTTTCCGGGGCGGCTGAACATGGCGACGAGGTCCACGTAGCCGCGCCAACGCGGATAGGCGGAGCTGTCGGCGAAGGCCGGGTCTTGGAAGATCGTCGGTACGCGGCGGAGGTCCTTGAAGGTTTTGCCGACGGCCAGCGAGTAGTATTCGCCGGCGCCGGGGTCGCCGGGCGGAATCGGGTAGGTCATGCCCAGGGCCTTGGGGCTGGTGGCGATTTTCACGGAGCCTTCCTCGTCCGGCATGGCCAGCGTGGCGTGATGGCCGAGGGGGAACTTTCCGCTGAAGCCCTCCAGCAGGTGCCGCGAATACACGACGTTCTGGCCGTCCACCACGCCCAGCGTCTTGGTGACGCGGCCCTTGGGCAGGTGCGTGTTCATGGTCAGTGTCAGGGCGGTGGTTTCGCCCACGCGGTCGAGGGAGTCGAACGTCCAGGGTTTGACGGCCGACTCGCCGTGAAGGATGTAATCCTTGCCGCCGTGCGATCCGCCGCCAAAGGGCAGGCAGAAGAAGTCGCCTCGGAGCAATTCCTCCACGAGGTGACCGCACTTGACGTTCTTTTCGTACTGCCAGGCGCTGATGAGGTAGGGCTGGACGGGTTTGTTCGTGTCGCGGTAAAAGTTGACCGGGGCCATATGCGCGCCGTCGCGGGTGACGGCCAACTCGACGTTGGCGTTGCGAAGGACGTAAGCGGGCCTGTTGGCGACGTTCTTGATAATCGGCTTCATGGATTTTCCTTTCAGCAGATAATTTACCGCGAAGCGGAGGCGGAAGATAGTCGCGAGTTGCGGGAAAACGGCGAAGAAACAGCATTCACCACAGAGGGCACAGAGGTCACAGAGAACAACAGCAATAACTTATTCATCCAAGCGAGTTCCTGCGTTCCGCTTCGCCGTTTCTTAGCCGTTAGGATTTTTGGTTCTACTCCAACTTAAGTGGTGAAAAATCGAAGGCCTTGTCACATAACAGATAGGATTATCACTTTA
>CAZYDC010000334.1:0-6236 GCA_964646065.1 uncultured Planctomycetaceae bacterium
TTAGGGCCGCCCATCCGCCACTTTGCCTTTTCTTCCCGAAACCCGAATCCCGATTCCCGAAACCCGATTTTCGTCACATCTTCCGACTTCTCTCCAGCACGTGCTTGAGGTCCACGCAGACTTTGCTCACCTGCTTTTCCGGCAGGTCCAGGATGTCGCGCAGCGCCTCGCCGATGGCTGGGATGTATTTTTCGATGTAGCCGCGCTTCTTCATCTCGATTCTCATGCGGGTTTCCGAGCGGACGTGCGAGCCGAGCTTCCGCCCGCACTCCAAGAGGGCCAAGCGGATTTCCTTGAGGATCTCCGGGTAGCCGGCGATGGCCTCCTTGGACTCGCTGGTGAAGGGCACCCACACGCTGGCCATGCTGACCACGATGGTCAACGGGCCGGTCGGCAAGGCCCCGCGGCTCTGCGTCAGGCCGTACTGCCGCCAGTTCATCCCCGCCACCGACTTGTACGTCGCGCAGGCCGATTGCTGGTAGAGCAGCGGCACCCGGTTCGCGAACCGGATCAACTTCGCCAACTCGCTCGCCTCGTCATCCTCGTCGGTTTGCTCCGGCGTGGGTTGCGCGGCGCCATTGGTGGCACCCCCAAGTCCGCTTGGGGGTGTCTGGGAATTACCGCTCCCTTCCGATTGCGGCTCGCTTTCCGGTTTCCCGTACGCCAGCGCCGCCTCGATAATGAACGGGTTCCCGCGGTAGACCGCCGGTTTTCGCGTGGTCGCCGCGTAGAACTGCGCCTGCACCACCTGCTGGAGTCCGCTGACGAGCTTCTCCTCGCCGATGGGCACCACGCAGTCGGAGGTGGGGGCCATGAGCTTGGTTTTCGCGACGGCCTCGTAGATCGCCTTGGCCTCGGCGCCGCCCTGGTTTCGCGGCCGCGCTTCGGGCTTGATGTTCGCCTTGGTCAGAATCTCGACGGCCACGCGCGGCGAGACGCGGGAAAATTCCTGTGTCAGGAATTGCCGCACGGTGCGGGCCTTACTGTCCGCGAGCATTTTGAGCAGCACGCCCAACTCCACGCCGTGCGGGTGCGGGCGGATCGACTTGGGCAGCACCGGCAGGTGATGAATCGACGCCGCGTAGGTCTCCACGCGCCCGTCGGGTGCGTGGTAAACCAGAGTCACGTGCGCGTTGGCGATGGCCGTCTGCTGGAGGTAATCGTCCACGCTTTGCCGGCCTTGCTGGTAGCGGGCCTCCAGTTCGATCTCGACTCGCGTGCCGTGGTGCGGCTCCCAATCGACGGTCTGCTCGACCATGATGTCCGGCTTGTTGTTCCGCGTGTCGATCTGGAGTTCGTAGTAGTTCGCGTTGGCCTTGGCGCCGGTTCGCGAGGTGATCTTGACCGGTTTGCCCGTGGTCAAGAGGCCGTACATGCCCGCCGCCGATATGCCGATTCCCTGCTGGCCGCGACTCATTCGCAGGCGGTGAAACTTGCTGCCGTAGAGCAGCTTGCCGAACACGTTGGGAATCTGCGCCCGCACGATGCCCGGCCCGTTGTCCTGCACGACGACTTTGTAAACCGCCTCGGCGAGTTGCTCGATCCAGATTTCGACCTTGGGCAGAATGCCGGCCTCCTCGCAGGCGTCCAGCGAGTTGTCGACGGCCTCCTTGACGGTGGTCAGCAGGGCCTTGCGGGGATTGTCGAATCCGAGCAGATGCCGGTTCTTGGCAAAAAACTCGCTGACGGAGATCGACCGCTGCGCCTTAGCCATCGTCTCGGCATTGGCATATGCAGGCTTGGGCTTTTCAGCAGGTAAGGGTGGCATGGCGACGTCGTTTGTCGTCATGTCTTCGTGCGGTGCATCTATCGAGGCGTTTGTCCGGGGCTGTTCCGACCCCTTGGTCTTGAGCGTGACCTTGGGCATCAGCTTGCTTGTCGGCGCAGTAGGGCGTTTTTTGGCGGAGGAACCTTCCTCTTTAGCGGCAGCCTTCGCTTTGACCGTCTTTTCCTTGACCGCAATCTTCGTCGTTTTCTTAGCCATCCGTGGCGTTCTCCCGTGAAATCAGGTTGGCACGAATTTAGCCCGTTGCATGGCGCCAGTCAAGCGAAGGGATTGGTTCAAATGGGTGGCAATCCCGTTCATCATGGCCTTAATCTCGTCGAGTTTCGGAATATCGCTCTTCCATTTCCTGGATGTCCAACAGAACATCCGCTCGGGAGAACCAGATCAGGCAGAAGACCGGGTAGGGGTTAAGCAGCAACGTAATTCCGGTAATGATGTGCGCGGCCCCGTATCTCTGGAACATCATTACGACCTCAATTCCGATAACGACCAGAGCTGTGAAAAGGGAGACTACCGCATAAGTGCAATGGAATGCCCTGGTCATGGGCCGCCGCCGAAGCAGAAGAATTCCAGCTATCAAAAGAATCACGCCCGAGATTATGTACGATGTCATGGAGGCGCAAATATTGACTGTGTTCCCGCGAAGGGACGTCGAGTAGGAACTCCCATACTGATAACGTACGTATCCCAGATATAGAGCTTGGACGACTCCGCCTATCACGACATGGGCAATGCCCACGATCAGCGAAAGCAATCCAATCGCCGCCGGCCATTTCGCCGTGAGCGGCAAGGGCGGTGGGGCGGCGAGCGCCTTAGCCATTGCAAATTGTGACATTTGAACTCCGGTCGTGACACATTATCGGAATGATCTCCGCGACGACCGCGGCGTTTCGATTGCGACCACCCATACGATATATCGCCCGGGCGGATATAAATCCAAAGGAAATAAAGTTTTTATCGGTTTTCACTTGAGGACTGGGCCGAGGCAGTCAAAATGGCCTCAGAGGTTGAACCATGCGTATCGTACTATGCGGCAGCGGTGATTTTGGCGTACCTACGCTCCAGGCGATCCTGGCGGCGAGGCATGATGTTGCTGCGCTGGTGACTCAACCGGCCAGGCCGGCGGGGCGAGGCGGGCATTTGCGCCACACGCCGCTTTCGCAGGCGGCGACGGTGGCCGGGCTGCGCGTGCTGGAGATCGAGAAGATCAACCGGCCAGAATCGGTCGCGGCCATCGCCGAACTCAAGCCGGAGGTGATCGTCGTGGTCGCGTTCGGCCAGATGATCCGCGCTCAGGTGCGCGGGCTGGCCCCGCTGGGCGCGTTCAACCTGCACGCGTCGCTGTTGCCGGAGCTGCGCGGCGCGGCCCCGATCAACTGGGCCGTCATTCGCGGGTACAAGCGGACCGGCGTGACTACGTTTTCGCTCGTCGATGCCCTGGACGCCGGCCCGATGTACGTGCAGGCGGGCATGGACATCTCGGTGGAAGAAACCGTCGAGGACCTCAAGCCGCTCCTGGCCGCGATGGGTGCCAAGGCCGTCTGCGAGACGCTGGACCTGCTGGCCGGCGGCGGGGCCATGCCTCAGCCGCAGGACGATTCCAAGGCGACGCTGGCGCCGATGCTCAAGAAGACTGACGGCGTGATCGACTGGAAAGCGCCGGCGGAAACGATCCGCAACCTGATCCACGGCACCTGGCCGTGGCCGACGGCGCAGACGATGTTCCAGCACGCCGATGCACCGGACAAGCAGGTCCAGGTCGATATCGCCCGCGCCCGCGTGATGGAGACTAAACGTGACGCGGGCGTCCCGCCCGCGTGTGGCGAGGCCATCTTGGCCTCGCCGGACGATGTTGTCCATAGCGGTACCCCGGGAAACGACGAAGACGCGGGCGAGACGCCCTCGTCACACGCGGACAAGATGTCCGCGTCACAAACACCACCGCCCGGAACGGTCAGGGCGGACTTGACGGTGGCGACGGGAGAAGGCACACTACAGATTACGCGGCTTCAGCCCGCCGGAAAACGCGTCATGGAATGGCGAGACTTCGTCAATGGATACCGCGTCAGGCCGGGCGACCGGTTTGTGGATAAAACATGATGACAGGGACGCTCAGTGAAATCATAACCAGCGGGCGCGACGTGGCTGTGCTGGCCTTGCGAGACCGGCAGGGCAACGTGTCGGCGGAACTGGACCAGTTGCTCTCGCGGGCCAGGATCGAGCCGGTCGAGAAGTCGCTCGCCCGCGAACTGACCCTGGGCACGCTGCGGCGGCAGGGCACCCTGCGGGCCGTGCGGCAGGCGTTCCTCCTGCAGCCGGGCAAGAAACTCCCCGGCGTGCTGGAGGAAATCATCGACATTGCCCTGTACCAGATCCTGTTCCTGTCGCGCGTGCCGGAATTCGCCGCCGTGGACGAGGCGGTCAAGGCGTCGGAAAAGTTCCGCCACAAGCGTCAGGCCGGGCTGGTCAACGGCCTGCTGCGGTCGGTCGCGAGGAGCCTCGGGCCGGTTGTCGCCGAGCGCGCGCTGCCGGCGCGCGACGTGATCCCCATCGGCCCCGGCAGTTATCGCAAGTCGGCCAAGCCGGTGTTTCCCGATCCGCCGTCGCACCCCGTGGAATACCTCGCCGCCGCCTATTCGCTGCCCGAGCCTCTGGCCCGGCAGTGGATGGAAACTTTCGGCACGCTCGCCAAGGCCATCGAGATCGCCACGCATGCCAACGTTCGCGCGCCGATGATCCTGCGGGTCAACCGCCTCAAGACCGCCCCGCCGCAACTGCTGGCGACGTTCCGCGCCGCGGGGTTCGCGGCGTCACTGCACGCCAACGGTCTGAGCCTGGTGCTGGACGAGTCGTCCAACGTGATGGAAATGCCCGGGTTTGCCGACGGTTTGTTTCAACCGCAGGATCCGACGGCCACCGCCGTGGGCGAAACGTGCGGAGAACTGCTTCGCAAGCTGGGCTCGCCGGCAGCGTCCGTGCTGGATTTCTGCGCGTCGCCCGGCACCAAGTCCACGCATATTGCCGAGTGCATGAATAACCAGGGCGGCATCCTGGCCCTGGACGTTTCGCCGGTGAAGCTGGAAAAGATCGTCACCAACTGCCGGCGGATGGGCGTCACCAACGTGCGGACCGGTCACGCCGAGCAGGCGGGCGGCCTGACGCCGCAGTCGTATGACCTGGTGCTGGCCGACGTGCCTTGCAGCAACACTGGCGTGCTCGCGCGGCGGCCCGAGGCGCGCTGGCGGTTCACCCAGGACGCCATGAGCCGGATGGTCAAGGACCAGCAGTTCCTGATCCAGGCGGCGGCGGGGTTCGTCCGGCCGGGCGGATACCTGGTCTACAGCACGTGCAGCCTGGAGCCCGACGAGTGCTCGGAAGTCGCGCGGTTCCTGCTTCGCCAAGCCGGCCGCATGAAGCTCGCCGACGAAAAGGTCACGCTCCCCGCCGGCGCGGAAGACCCCACGAGTTGGCATGACGGCGGATACTGTGCGGTGTTCAAGGCCGGGTGAAAAACGGCCATCACCAAGAGCACCAAGAACACCAAGATCACCAAGAAGATGAAAAGGAATAATCGCGCATTTAAACCTTCAGTTGTTTGCGACAGATGCTAAGCTGTAGGCGATTTTTATAGAGCATTCTTAGCTGTTCTTGGTGCTCTTGGTGATCGTAGTGCTCTTTGTGATAGCTTTTTATGGCCAAGGAAAAAGAACAACATAAAGTCCACGCGCCTCGCGTGACGAACCGCAAGGCCCGGCACGATTACCACGTGCTGGAGGTGCTGGAGTGCGGGATCGAACTGACGGGCACGGAGGTCAAGAGCGTCCGGGCCGGGCAGGCGAAGATCGACGAGGCGTACGCGAGGATCGACCGGGGCGAGTTCTGGCTGGTGGGCATGAACATCGCGCCGTACCAACTGGCCGCCGCCGCGATGCAGCACAACCCCACCCGCGACCGAAAGCTGCTGATCCACAAGCGCCAGCTTGCCGCGCTGGTGGACCACGTGCGGCAGAAGGGCAAGACGATCATCCCGCTGGCCATGTATTTCAAGGGCGGCTGGGCCAAGGTGGAAGTCGGCGTCGCCATCGGCAAAAAACAATTCGACAAGCGGCAGGATCTGAAAGCCAAAGAGGCCAAGCGGGACATGGACCGCGCGATGAGCAAGCGCCGCCGGGCGGAGTGATCGATGGGCGAGGAGCGAAGGGCGAAACATTTTGAACGGCCTGGTCACTTTAATGATCCAGGCGCGTGAACGTGCAATGATCCTGGTCATCGACAACTACGACAGTTTCACTTACAACCTCGTCCAGCGGATCGGGGAGCTTGGCCGCACGGACGTTCGCGTGTTGCTCAACGATGTGCTGCCGCCCGCCGATGCCGGTAGCCGGTTCCAGCCTACGCACCTGATTATCTCGCCCGGCCCCGGCAGGCCGGACGAGGCAGGCTACAGTTG
>CAZYDC010000335.1:0-6221 GCA_964646065.1 uncultured Planctomycetaceae bacterium
GCTGACCGTGTGGGACACGCACGGCCGGCTCAGCGAGGACTTCCGCCCCTGCGCGGCGGGCGAAACCTTGGACGCCTGCGCCCCGGATGTCGTTTGCACGCTGCGTCAGTTGGCAATGGAAGCTGTCGAAAAGGGACAGTCGATTCAAAGGCGCGGCAACCTCGGTGGCTGCGGTTGCTGCACCATCGCGATTCCCTTGCTCCATCGGAGGCGCGTGACCGGCGCGGCGACGGTTTGCTTCCCGGTGCTGGACGAAACGACCCTGGGTGGCATCCGGACCTTGTCGCGGCGCGCGGACCTGGACGGCCGGGGCGTGTCGCAATTGCTCGGGGAGTGCGGCCGCTATCGCCTGGAGGATGCCGACCGCGTCGAGCGCCTCTCGGGGCTTGTGATCCAGCGCGAACTGGCCGCGCGAGTGGCCAACGATGAACTGGCTAATCTCAGCGCCAACCTGGTCAACAGCTACGAGGAATTGAGCCTGCTGTACCGCATCAGCGGGTCCATGAATGTCGCCGCGCCTCCGCAGGACTTCATTTACAACGTCTGCAAGGACCTGCTGGACGTGATGAACATTGAATTCGCCGCGGGCGTGGTTTCGGCTCATCCGCCGGCGATCTTGGAGGACATGGTGATCGTGTCCGGCGACATCGACCTCAACACCGACCAGGTCCGGGTGCTGTCGGCCATGATTGCTCCCAGGCTGGCCGACCAAAGGGACCCGGTGCTGGAGAACCATTTCGCCGCCGAAGAATCCAGCGGTCTGGGCCAGGCCATAAAGAAATTCGTCGCCGTTCCGTTGATGATGGAGAACCGATCCATCGGAATGCTGGTGGCCATCAACAAGGTCGATCGCGACTTCGACAGCAACGACGCCAAGCTGCTGCACTCGATCGCCAACCAGGCCTCGGTGCTGCTGACCAACCACCGCCTGTACGCCGACCTGCAGGACCTGCTGATGGGCGTGTTGCACGCGCTGACCGCCACCATCGACGCCAAGGACCGCTACACGTGCGGCCATTCGCAGCGCGTGGCGATGCTGTCCAACCTGCTGGCGCAGAAGGCGGGGCTTAGTCCGACCGAGGCCCGCCAGGTCTACCTGGCCGGGCTGCTGCACGACATCGGCAAGATCGGCGTGCCGGAGTCCGTGCTGCAAAAGGAAGGCCGCCTGACGCCCGAGGAATATGTCCTGATGAAGGAGCATTCGGCGTTGGGGGCGAAGATCCTCCAGGACATCCACCAACTCGACGGGGTCATTGAAGGCATTCTCACGCACCACGAGCGGCCCGACGGCAGGGGATACCCCCGAGGGCTTTCAGGTTCGCAGGTGCCGCTGGCCGGCCTGATCATCGGCCTGGCCGATGTGTTCGACGCCATGACCTCCGACCGAACGTATCGCAAGGCCTTGTCGTTGGAGACGGCGCTGGCCGAAATCAAGCGGTGCTCCGGCGCCCAGTTCGACCGCCGCCTGGTCGACCTGTTGATGTCGTTCGATTTTACCGTGTTGATGGAACAGCTTCGCAAATGCACCACAGGCCGGCAGGACATCCTGCTGCCCCAGGCGAAGGAGGCACTGGTATGAGCATTACCGTCGAAACGTACGGTCACAGCGTCCTGCTCAACATCAAGGGCGAACTGACCGAGGATACCCTGGCGGCTTTCAATCAGGACGTGGACCGCCAACTTCAGGAAAAAGACGTGATCGACCTGGTGCTGAATATGGAGAACGTTCCGTTCATCGACAGCAACGCGATGGAATATCTTCTGGACCTCCAGGACCGACTGGTCGAACGGATGGGGCAGGTCAAGCTGCTCCGCTGCGACGAGAACGTTCGAAAAATCCTGGAAATCACGCGGCTGGAATCCTCCTTCGAGGTTTTCACGGACGTTCACGAGGCCGTAAAAACAATATAAACGCGCGCTGCCCGCACGAGGCTCCGCCGCGCAAAGGTTATAGACCACATGACCACCGACTGTTCAAAACTTCGTCTGGGGGACTTGCTGCTCAAGCACGGCTTCATCGATGAAGCTCGCTTGCAGGAAGCCCTGGACCAGCAGAAGCAATCCAAGAACTCGCTGTTGCTGGGCGAGGTCCTGCAGAAGCTCAACTTTTGCACGGAAGAGCAAATCATGGAGGCGCTGGCGATGGGCTACGGCGTGCCGTTCGCGCGCATTTCGCCGCGCATCGCCGACGCCAAGGTGATCGAGGCGCTGCCCAGGGAATTCCTGGACAAGCACGCCGTGCTGCCCCTGTTCAAGGTCCGCAACCGCCTGACGCTGGCTGTCAACGAGCCGGCGAACGTCTTCTTGCTCGAGGAAGTGGGGCGGTTGACCGGTTGCGAAATCCTCGTCGTCTGCGCCACCGCGCACGACATCAAGGCCACGCTCGAAACCCACATGCCCTCGGCCAACGTGTTCGTCATCGACGATATTTTCGATGACGCGGCCGCCAGCAACCTGGCCTTGGTCGAGGACAAGATCGTCGACGACATCGCCGATATCGAGGCTGCCGCCGAGGGTTCGCCGATCATCAAGCTGGTGAACTACCTCATCTTCTCGGCCGTTCGCGAGGGCGCCAGCGACATCCACATCGAGCCCGACGAGAACTCCCTGCGGGTTCGCTTCCGCGTGGACGGTTCGCTGTTCGAGAAGCTTCGCCCACCGCACAAGATGCTCCCGGCCATCTCCAGCCGCATCAAGATCATGGCCGGGCTGGACATCTCCGAGCGCCGCCTGCCCCAGGACGGCGGCATCCACGTGATGATGGACGGCCGGCCGGTGGACCTTCGCGTCAGCACGCTGGCCGGGCGGCACGGCGAGAAGATCGTCATCCGCATCATCGACAATCGGAACATCCTGGTCAACCTGGAGAAGTTGGGCTTCTCCTACGAGATGCTCAAGGACTGGCGCAAGGCCATTGCCGCGCCCAACGGAATCGTGCTGGTCACCGGGCCCACCGGCAGCGGCAAAAGCACCACGCTCTACAGCGTGCTGAAGGAACTCAACAGAGACGACGTGAACATCTGCACAGTGGAGGATCCGGTGGAGTTCAATCTCTCGGGGGTCAACCAGTTCCAGGTCAACGAGAAGATCGGCTTCACGTTCGCCTCCAGCTTGCGGTCGCTGCTGCGGCAGGATCCGGACATCATCATGGTGGGCGAGATTCGCGACAACGAGACGGCCCGCATCGCCGTGCAGGCTGCCCTGACCGGCCACCTGGTGCTCAGCACGCTGCACACCAACGACGCCCCCGGCGCCATCACGCGGCTGCTGAACGTGGGCATCGAGCCTTACCTGGTGGCGGCGGCCATGGTCGGCGCCCTGGCCCAGCGGCTGGTGCGGAAGATCTGCAACAACTGCAAAGAGCCCTACGAGCCGCCGCCGAACATCCGTATGGCCGTGGAGCGCAGCGCCGGTGCGGTCGAGACTTTCTACCACGGCATGGGGTGCCCCAAGTGCCGCAACACCGGTTACAGCGGGCGAATCGGCATCTACGAACTGGTCCTGCCCGATGAAGCCATGCGGGGCAAACTGACCTCGACGCCGAACGTCAACGAACTGCGGGCCATGGCCGTCGAGGCCGGAATGGTCCAGCTTCGCGACGACGGGATGGCCAAGGTCAAGGCGGGCATCACGACCGTCGAAGAAGTCTTCCGCGTGACCGCGGCATGACCCAGGACCAAGACAGGAAACGCCTATGCCAAAATTCGCATACCAGGTTCGAGAAGGTTCCGGCCGAAACGACGTCGGGGTCCTGGTCGCCTCCGACCTGATGGAGGCTTCGCGGCAGCTCCGCAAAGAGGGCAAGACGATCGTCTCCCTTCGCGAGGATTCCCAGGCCGCTCGCGGGTTTGCCAAGGCGACGCAGGTCCAGGAACTTCCGATGAAGAAGGTCCGCCGCGAGGATGTCATCTACTTCGCCACGCAACTGGCGGTCATGGTGGACACGGGCGTGACCCTGTCGGAGGCGCTGGACGCGATCGCCGACCAGACCGACCATGGCGGGCTCAAGCGAATGGTCTCGGACATTTCCGAGCAGGTCAAGAGCGGCACGGAGTTTTCGCAGGCCCTGGAAAAATACTCGAAGTGCTTCGGCAGGCTGTTCATCTCCATGATGCGGGCCTCGGAGGTCTCGGGCACCATGGGCATGATGCTCCAGCGGGTCAGCGACTACATGGTCCAGGAGCGCGACACGGTCAAGCGGATCAAGGGCGCGATGATCTATCCCATTTGCATGCTCTCTTTCTGCGTGATCGTGGTGGTCGCGCTCTTGGTGTTCGTGCTGCCGAAATTCGAGAAAATTTACGCCTCCAAGGGGGCGGCGTTGCCGCTGCCCACGCAAATGCTTCTGGGCCTGAGCAACGGGATTCGCGACCACTACATCATCATCCTGACGGTGGTCATCGCCGGCGGCACGGGGCTCTTCCTGTTCCTCCGCACCGCCGGCGGAAAAATCTTCATGGACACCGTGCGCATCCGCCTGCCCATCGTCGGCGGCATGTTTCGCAAGGCCTACATCGCCCGCTCCATGCGAACGATGGGCACGATGGTCTCCACCGGCGTGTCCATGCTCGACGGACTGAACATCACGGCCGAGGTCGCCGGAAACTACCACTTTGAAAAAATCTGGCGAGACCTTGCCGAGAAAGTCAAGGAGGGCTCCGGACTGTCCGAAGAACTTCTCAAGTGTACGCTCATGCCGCGGTCGGTCTCGCAGATGATCTCGGCCGGCGAGCGGACCGGAAAGCTCAGCCAGGTGATGAACCGCCTGGCGGACTTCTGCGAGGAAGACCTGAAAACCGCCGTCAAAAGTCTGACGACGCTGATCGAGCCGGCTATGATTATTTTTATGGGCATGCTGATTGGCGGGATCGCGATGGCTCTGCTGCTGCCGGTCTTCAGCATCTCGAAGGTGATGACGGCGCATTGATCTTCCGGCACGGCCTGGCCGCCGGCCAACCCTGGCGACAGGCCGTGCCAACCTGTACTGCCCATCGAGGGCTTCATAAAACCGAACAGGATCGGGCGAGGCTTAGCCAAAGACACGGGCCAAAAAATGGTGGAGGGCCCCGATCCTTACTAGGGGCAGGGACGAGTCGGCCTGTACGGAGACTTGTCCCTGCTTTTATTTTGATCGGCCGCTCGTCATTCGGCGGTCGTCATTTCTTTTTGCTCTTCACTTGCAGTTCCGCGGCGCCCTGCATGGCCACGCTGTGGGCGGGCACCGGGCGGGTCACAAACGTGTTTCCGCCGATCGTGCTGCCTTCGCCGATGACCGTGTCTCCGCCCAGGATCGTGGCGTTCGCGTAGATCGTCACGTCGTTCTCGATGGTCGGGTGCCGCTGAAGCCCCTTGATGACCCGTCCGCGTTCATCCTTGGGGAAGCTCAGGGCGCCCAGCGTCACGCCCTGGTAAAGCTTCACGCGGTCGCCGATGTGCGTGGTTTCGCCGACCACCACGCCCGTGCCGTGATCGATGAAGAAGCTGCTCCCGATCTTGGCGCCGGGGTGAATGTCGCACCCGGTGACGCTGTGGGCGTGCTCGGACATGATCCGAGGCATGATCGCCACGCCCAGCTTCAGCAGTTCGTGCGCGATCCGGTACACCGTGATCGCGTAGAACCCCGGGTAGGAGTAGATCACGTCGGCCACGCTCTTGGCGGCCGGGTCGCCGTCGTAGGCGGCTTGGGCGTCCAGGGCCAGCGCCTCGCGGACGGCCGGGATGCCCGCCAGGAACGTGGTGGCCGTCCGCTCGGACTCCTCGCGGCAGGGCGAGGAGTCTTCACAGGTCCCGCAGTCGCGTTCCACGCACAGGCAGTGGTTGATCTGCTCGGTCAGGTCGGCCCCGATGCGGACCAGCAGGCTGCCCACATGGAAGGGCACGTTCTGCGGGGTCAGGTGCTTGGCCCCGAAGAAGCCCGGGAACAGGAGCTGCCGCAGCAAGTCCAGGATATCGACGATCCGCGACCGCGAGGGCAGGAACATCAGCCCGATGCGGCGGGTCCGCTCCTCGGAGTCGTAACTGGCCAGGATGCTCTGCGTCAACTTTTCCAGTTTTGCGTTCAGATGCGAATTCATAACGATTCCCTTAGTATCTCTATATAGTACGCTATGTTGCCGGCCGTGTCACGAACAAGCCGCCCCAAGCGTCCGCGTGAATTTGGAACGCATTAGAGCAGTTTGCGTAAACAATCTCACGTCCACGATCTTGATTGGCCGATAAGT
>CAZYDC010000336.1:0-6196 GCA_964646065.1 uncultured Planctomycetaceae bacterium
TTATGTGGGGACTTTCGTAGTGCGTTAGGCACTTAAATTGGATGAGAACCTTAAAAGAAGAGCCCGCGGGATCCTCAGATCGCCGCGGGCTCTTGGTTTTTTTCTTCTTCGCCGTTGCCGTTTCTTGCCGTTACGCCCTACGCGCCACGCTCAACGCTCTACATGGCGAACGTGTCTTTAAGTCCCTTGTTCCAGCCGTCCCAGAGGAACGCGTCGACCTTGTCGTCGGCGATCAGGCGGAAGGCGTAGCGGACCTGCTCTTCGTAGAACTCGCAGAACGCGCCGGGCTTGTCCATTCCGCCGTTCATTTCGTGCGCTTCTGCCGGACAGGGCGAACCGCAGAAATGACGGATCGCGCAGCGGTTGCAGGGGCTGATGTCCTCAACCTTCCTGCCGGTCACTTTCTTGAACGGCTCGGTGTTGAAGACAGACGCGATGTCGTCCGTGAAAAGGTTGCCGCCGCAGAACTCATCGAGGCCGATGAACTCGCTGCACGGGAACATGTCGCCGCCGGGGGCCAGGGCGAAGAAGCACCGCCCGCCGCCGCAGGGGGAGATGTCGCACATCAGCCGCCGAGCGGCCGGGGCGATGATCGCCAGCAGAATGTTGCTGAAGTTGCCCACGGGCAGCTTGCGCCCGGTCTGCTGGTAAAGCTCGTAGGTACGGTCCAGGGCCTTGATGAAGGCCTTGGCGGCCGTCGCGTCGTCGGGCTTGACCTTGCGAGAACGCTCCAGCGTGCAGCGGAGGATGTTCATCAGGCAGGTCGGCACTTCCTTGGCGTGGAAGAAATCCACCAGGTTGGACAGTTGGCCGAGGTTCTCCGAACTCATCGTGCCGATGACGCTCCAACCGTGATAGCCCTTGAGGCGGTCCATCGCGTCCAGCACCTTGCGGTAGACTCCCTGGCCGTCCCAGGTGCGGCGAGTGCGGTCCGCCACCAGCGCGGTCGGCGCGTCCAGCGAAACGCCGATGCTGACCTCGTGCGAGGTCAGGAACTCCACGGCGCTATCGTCCAGCAGCGTGGCGTTGGTCTGCACGCCGAACCGGAAATCCTTGGAGTATTCCTCGATGCCCGCGAAGACGGCCTCGCGGTTGAGCATCGGCTCGGCGCCGTGGAAAATGATCTGCGGCAGAACGCCCTTGGGCACCGTGGTGCGGAAATACTTTTTCAGTATTTCCAGGGCCTTCATGAGCTTGTCGGGCGGCATGTGATCGCCGTTTTTCCGCATTTTTTCGGGGATGTAGCAATAGGTGCAATTGAGGTTGCACCGTTCGGTGGGGTTGAAGTAGACGGCCGAGGGCTTCAGGCCGAACCGGATGTAATCCATCTCGGTGGCGAACTTGCCCGAGGCCTTTCGGAAGCCGGCCGGGAGTTCCCCGGCCAGTGCGTCGGCCAGGTTCTCGCGGGGGACCAGCGCCCAGAAGGCGGTGTCGGCCTCGACCACGGCGACGTAGTCGGGGTGGCCGATTTCGATGGGTTGGAAGGAAGGACCGTTTCCGGTATTGACGAAGCGGCCCCGTGAGGGGGCCGCTCCGCCAACCTGAGTCTTGCTGGGCTTCATTACTTCGCTTTCTTGTCCATCAGAATGTAATGAGACAGCCCGGTGCCGACCGCTTTGCAGCTCTTGCGGTAAGCGATGACCTTCTTGGTGCTCTTCTTCATGATCCGCTTCCTTTCAAAAGAACCGACCGAACATAACAAAAAAAGCTCCGACAGACCCCAAGCGGGGCTGTCAGAACCTTTTACCATCAGATTCCAAACGCTTCTATGGGTCTCAGCAGGTCTTCTGGCTCTCGGGTCGTCGGCAAACTCACTGGCCTTCCCGCCGAGTTTCCTCGACAGTGGCCCGGGGATTGAGGCCAGTTTCGTCTGCGAAACTGGCGTCTGTCCCCGGCTGCGTAAGTTGCCTCGCCGATTACAGCGGCGGGTCCGCCACGGATTCACACCGTGTTCCGGGATACTGAAACCGACAGATATATTACCGCCTTGGCGGGCAAGGTCAAGAATAATTCCGGGCGGGGATTGAGATTTTTTCTACGCAACCCCAAGGCCTGACCACGTCCTTGGTCAAACGCCTGGAATCGCTCAGTCACAAAGTTATCATTGCCAACTAAGCCGCCTGATGGTATTTTCAGAGCAGTCACATGGCGAGAAGTGAGGCACAGGCAGAAGGTGAAAGTCGCCAGACAACTGGTTTTCCTGCGCCTGCGTTCGTAGAACCGAGGTTCTACTCTACCCGCCCGAGAAAGGAACCGAAATATGAGCGAAAGCAATGCAACACAACCGGATTACAGCAAAATCAAGGCAATATTGCTGGAAGTTCTGCCTACGGATGGATCGAAGATTGGTAACAAGGCCGCAAGAAATAAGATTCGCGAGAAAGAACCGAACCTCACAGATGCTGAATATTGGGCCGCTAGAGCAGAATTGATCCGAGAAAATAAGGCTGCACTTGCTCGTGGCGGGAACGGTGGATCAGTTTACAAATTTTCGGAACCTCTTCCTCTACCGCCCCCGCCGGCACCGGCCGCCGCCGGAGAACCTGCCGCGCAGGGAGAAATAGGCTTATACGATGGCTTCATTAAGACAATTGAAGCACCGTGGGTGAAGGATTATGACATCAAAGACTACGTGATTGAGAAGACCGCGCTTCAAGGACGACGTGATACAGGAGGCGAATGGACAAGGCCTGATGTTTCGCTGGTTCATACCGTCAAGTATCCATTTGTTCCGGGAGTCCGCCTCCAGGTCACGACTTTTGAATTGAAGGATAACGATCTTGGAATCAAAGGCGTTTATGAATGCCTTGCCCATACTGTCTTCGCAAATCATAGCATCCTCGCGATCAAGATAGCCTCTGAGCAGGCGAAGGAATCCACCGACTATGAGCGGCTCGTTCAAGAAGCAAAACGTACTGGCATTGGGCTGCTCACATTTCTCGATGTCTCAAACTACGAAACTTACGATCTGGCTGTTGAACCACGCGATAGCGCGGCTATTGACGAAGATCGTAACGAGTTCATTCTTGGACAGATTACTCAGGACAAGCAGCTCAAAATTCTTGAAATGATCAAATAATGGCGAACAAAACGCCGGACTTTACTGGCCGGTGGCACCTATGAAGATCGAGGAGCCGATATAATCTTCCTATTGCCGCTTCGTTGATGGCCGGATTTCGGGACACCATACTGATTTCTTGTCAATCTGATGGCCAACCAAAGCATCGCAAGAAATTTCTTGATGTTTTCCGGAAGGCCTGTTAAGGTTTTATTCGTTGCCAGGGAAGCCGGTGTGAATCCGGCACGGCCCCGCCACTGTGACTGGGTACGAAAGCCGCAACGAAGGCCACTTTTCCGGTCGGACCGGAATGGGAAGGCCGCGGCCTGTAGGATGATCCAGGAGTCAGGATACCTTCAACGAGCGCGCAATTCGCGCGTCCCTTCGCGGGAAGGCCGGTCTTGATCTGCGCATTTGGCCCACCCTCTTACGAAGGCGGGCCTTTTTCATTGGATGACGCGGGTCATGGCTCAGAAATTGATATTCGTCCGGCACGGTTGCGCCCAGGGCGCCAAGCCGGGCACGTTCGTCGGTCGAACCGACCTACCGCTCTCGCCCGAGGGAATCGAGCAGGCGCGCAAGCTCGCGCCGGCCATCGCAGCCGCCAGGCCGGCGGCCTGCTATTGCAGCCCCCTGCTCCGCGCCCGCCAGACCGGCGAGATCCTGCTCAAGAACACCCGCCTTGCGTTGCAGATCGACGACGACCTGCGCGAGATCGACTTTGGCCGCTGGGAGTGCAAAACTTTCGAGGAGATCACGGCCGCCGACGCCGGCTCCGTGAAACGCTGGGCGGCGTTCGACCACCGGTTCGCGTTCCCGGGCGGCGAGTCGCTGGGCGGGTTTTTGGCTCGCGTGCGCCGGTCGGCCCGGCGGCTTAGCGAGGACCCGGCCGCCTCCGTGCTGGTCGTCACGCACGGCGGAATCATCCGGGCCATGATCTGCCACTTTTTGGGCTTGCGGCCGCGGCAGTACGTGCTGTTCCACATCGCCCACGCGGCCTGCACCGTGATCGACCTGTACGACGGTCACGGCGTGCTGGGCGGCCTGAACGTGCCTTGCATTTCAACAACAAAAACGACCTAGCCGCGAATTACGCGAATTACACGAAAAAAACTTTGATGAAAAGAAACAACAAAAAACAACCCGGACGCGAAAACAGCAAAGAGGAACGTGTTCTTCGTTGTTTTCGCGGAATTTGTTTCTTCGTCGTTTATATCTCCTGTAGTTGTTGTTTTCGCGTTCTTCGCGTAATTCGCGGCGAGGCTGTTTTTTCTTTTGGCAATAAGACTCGGTTGCCCTGGCTGAACGTGCCGTTCGTGGAGGGCCGCTGACATGGCGAAAATCGCCCTGATTACCGGCGGATGCCGCAGCGGAAAGAGCCTCTACGCGCAGCGATTGGCCGAGTCGATTCCAGGCCGCCGCGTCTACGTGGCCACCTGCCCGGTCCTGGACGACGAAATGAGCGAGCGAGTCCGCAAACACCGCCAGGACCGCGCCCAGCGCCAGTGGGACACGATCGAGGAACCCCTGAAACTCGGCGAGGCGATCCGATCCGCTGACGGACACCAGGTCGTGCTGGTGGACTGCCTGACGCTGTGGGTCAACAACCTGATGTACCAGGCCCAGCAAGCCGGCCGGGATGTCACCGAAGAAGACGTCGCCCAGCGGTGCGCGGAAGTTTTGGCCGCCGCGGGCGAGCGAACCGGAACGATTATTTTTGTCACCAACGAAGTCGGTATGGGCATTGTGCCCGAGAATAAGCTGGCCAGGCGATACCGCGATCTGGCCGGGCGCTGCAACCAGGCCGTCGCCGCCGGGGCGGACCTGGTCGCGCTGGTTTCCTGCGGAATTCCACTTTTCCTGAAAGGTTCGATCCATGAGCTTCCTGCAACAAACGATTGACGCGATTCGTCCCCAGGACCACGACGCCCGGGCCAAGGCCAAGGCGCGGCTGGACCAGTTGATCATCCCGCACTGGGCGCTGGGCCGGTTAATGGACCTGGCGATGGACCTGGCCGGCATGAGCGGGTCGATGCACCCGGTCGTGACTCGCAAGACCATCGTCACGATGGCCGGCGACCACGGCGTGGCCGCCGAGGGCGTCAGCAAGTATCCCCAGGAAGTCACGCCGCAGATGGTTTTTGGGTTCGTCGGCGGGATGGCAGGCATTAGTGCCTTGTCGCGATTGGCCGGGGCCAGGGTCATCGTCGTCGATATGGGCGTTGCCGCCGACCTCAGCTCACTGGTCAAAGCCGGTAAAATCGTGGACAAGAAAATCGCCCTCGGCACGGCCAATATCGCGGCCGGTCCGGCGATGAGCCGGGAGCAAGCCATACGAGCTGTGGAGGCGGGCATCGAAGTCGTTGAACAATTGGCCGAAACAACCGACGTGTTCGGCACGGGCGACATGGGTATTGCCAATACCACGCCTTCGACGGCCGTCGTGGCTGCATTGACCGGATTGCCACCGGCCGAAGTCACTGGCCGAGGCACCGGTATCGACGATGGCCAATTTGCCAGGAAGATTGCCGTTGTGCAAAAAGCCCTGGCCTCGAATCGGCCCGATCCGAACGATGCTTTGGATGTCTTGGCCAAAGTGGGCGGCTTTGAAATCGGCGGCATTGCCGGTGTCGTGTTGGGCGCTGCGTCGCGACAAAAGCCGGTCGTCGTTGATGGGTTCATTTCCACGGCCGGCGCATTGCTGGCTCAATCGCTTTGTCCGGCGGCAAGCCAGTACATCATCGCGGCTCATCGTAGCGCCGAGCAAGGTCATCGTGCCATGCACGCCCATTTGGAAAAGGAGCCGCTGCTCGACTTGGGGTTACGGCTGGGAGAAGGCACGGGCGCGGCATTGGCAATGAACTTAGTTGAAGCGGCTCAGCGAATCCTGACCGAGGTGGCTACGTTTGACGAGGCACATGTCTCCAAGGCGGAATGATGAAATCATTGCTGGCAGCCATGAGATTCCTCACCATCATGCCGATCCCGGGAACCTGGGGCACGGCCGAGGAGGACCTTGCGCGCAGCGTGCCCTGGTTCCCGATGATCGGTCTGTTGTTGGGCGCGGTCGACGCCGCGCTGGCGGAGGGCCTGGCCTCGGCGGGCGAGCCGCCCCTGCTGGTGGCCGCCGTGCTGGTC
>CAZYDC010000337.1:0-6144 GCA_964646065.1 uncultured Planctomycetaceae bacterium
GAAGAACAACAAAAGCAACAGCAACCACAGGCGGGACGCCCGTGAGACTCATGGGCAAGATGCCCATGCTACGTATGGAGGCCGCTATTGGCTGCCTTTTCTTTCCCTGGTGTCCACGTAATTCCGCTGCTCTTTTCCGACATACACCTGCCGCGGCCTCACGAGGCGGAAATCGCCGCCGTGGCACATTTCGCGCCAGTGGGCCAACCAGCCCGGCACGCGACCGATGGAGAAGAGCACCGTGAACATGTCGTAGGGGATTCCCGCGGCCTTGAGGATCAGGCCGCTGTAGAAGTCCACGTTGGGGTAGAGGTTCCGCGACAGGAAGTAATCGTCCTTCAGGGCGATCTCCTCCAGTTGCAGCGCGATGTCGAAGCACGGATCGGAGTGGCCGGGCTTGGACAGCAGCCTGTGGCAATGCTCCTTGAGGATCTTGGCCCGCGGGTCGAAGGTCTTGTAGATGCGGTGGCCGAAGCCCATGAGCCGGTCCTTTCCGGTGCGGGCCCGCTCGACGAACTGGGCGGCGTCGCAACCGGTGGCGCGGATGTGTTCGAGCATCGTGATGACTTCCTGGTTGGCCCCGCCGTGCCGCTTGCCCCACAGCGCGGAGATGCCCGAGCTGACCACCGAATACACGTTGGCCAGGCTCGAACCCACCAGCCGCACCGTCGAGGTCGAGCAGTTCTGCTCGTGGTCGGCGTGCAGCATGAGGAACAGGTCGATGGCCCGCACCACGTCGGGGTCTTGCTCGTAATCCTTCACAGGCGAGGAGAACAGCATCCGAAGGAAGTTCTCGACGTATCGCAGGCGGATCGACGGATACACCAGCGGCTCGCCGATGGACTTTTTGTACGAGAAGGCCGCGATGGTCCGCACCTGCGAGATCAGTTTGGCGATGATCTGCGCCTCGGCGTCGTCGGTCAGTTCGTCCGGCACCGGGTAAAAGGCCGACAGGCTGGAGACCATCGTCGACAGGATGCTCATCGGGTGGGCGTTGCGCGGAAAGCCCGTGAAGAAATGCGTCATGTCCTCGTGGATCAGCGAAGAGGCGTTCAGGAGATTGGAAAACTTGTGGAGCTGCTCCTTGTTCGGCAGTTCGCCGTACACCAGCAGGTAAGCCACCTCGACGAACCGCGACTGGGCCGCCAACTGCTCGATGGGATACCCGCGATACCGCAGGATGCCCTTCTCGCCGTCGATGAACGTGACGGCGCTCTCGCACGAGGCCGTGTTGCCCAGGCCGCGGTCGATCGTCACGTAGCCGCTGCGGGCGCGAAGGTCGGATATGTCGATGGCCTTCTGGCCCTCCGTGCCCACGCGGACGGCAAGTTCATACTTCTTGCCGTCCACCAAAAGGCGGGCGGTCGTCTCTTTTTCGGACGGTTTCTTTTTCTTCATGGTCGAGTCTCCGCGAAGGCCTGTCATGTTTCTTCGCTGTTACGCCCTACGCTCCACGCCCAACGCCCTACGCGCCACGCCCCACGCATTGCTCGCTCGCCTTCGGCTTGCGGCTAAACGATCTACACCACAATTACCTTCGCCGGCGGGATGCCGTTGAAGGGCAGGGCGCTGGCGCAACTGTAGGCGCCGATGTTGGGCACGTAGACCACTCCGCCGACGTCCAGTTCGGGCAGCTCCTGGGACAGCGAGATCGTGTCGAAGCTGTCGCAGGTCGGACCGGCCAGGATGCTCAGGAACTTCTGTGTTTTGGTCAGCGTGTGGAACTCGTACTTGCAGTGGTCGAAGACCATGCCGCTGAAATCGCCGTACACGCCGTCGTCGAGATAATAGTAGTTCTTGTTGTTGCGGATGGATCGCCCGATCACGCGGGTGATGAGCATTCCCGCCGGTCCAACCAGCGCGCGGCCGGGTTCGGCGATGATCTCGATGTCCTTGGGGAAAAGTCGGTCCATCTCGCGCTGGAGCCTCGGGGCGATGGTCTCCAGGCCGGTCCGGTCGTCGCGGAAATGCTTGATCGGAAAGCCGCCGCCGATGTTGATCGTCTTGATCTTGAGGTCGTGTTTGGCGGCCTCTTCGATGATGTCGCTGACGGCCTCGAAGGCGCGGAGGTAGTTGTCGATGTTGGTGCATTGGCTGCCGACGTGGAAGCTGATTCCCTCGGGTTTAAGCCCCAGCCAGCGGCACTTGACCAGCATGGGCACGATCTGGTCCTGGTCGGCCCCGAACTTCAGCGAGAGTTCGACGATGCTGCCGATGTTGCCGACCTTGAGCCTGGCCAGCACCCGCGAGCCGGGTGCGTGCTTGGCGATCTTATACAACTCGGGCTCGTTGTCGAAGGTCATCAGGTTGACGCGCGCCTTGCGAACGAACTGAAGCGCCTCGGGGCGCTTGACCGTGTTGGCGAAGATGATGCGCTCCGGCCCGGCGCCCTGGGCCAGCACGTGGCGGATTTCGTTCTCGCTGGCGCAGTCGAACGAGCAGCCCAGAGCGGCCAGCGTGCGGATGATGTCCGGGTGCGGGTTGGCCTTGATGGCGTAGAAAAGCTTCACGCGAGGCAGCAGCCGGGCGAACCGCTGGTATTGCTCCGTGAGCTGAGCCTTGCTGATGACCATCAGGGGCGTCCCGTGCATGTTGATCAGCGTCTTGATGCGCTTGGCCAGCGGAAGCTTCATCACCGACGGCGGCGTCTTATGCACGCCGGCGGGCACCCACTGATCCGGATTCAAGTACGGAAAAAACTCCGTTTTCAACTTAACCATCTTCTCTCCATGCGGCAGGAAATGACGAATGTCGAATGACGAATGACGAATCAATGACAAATAAGCGAATAACCAATGTTGAATGCCCAGAACCCCAGCGCGTTACGGGGCGCTCGCCGTGGTGTAATTGTTCCATATTAGGTATTCGATATTGGGTCATTGGTTATTGATTCGTCATTAGACATTCGTCATTTGTCATTTCAGATTCTTGAGAATCTCTCCATCCCAGTCCAATTTCAATCTCTTGCGAGATCTGGGACACTTATCAAATATATATGCCGCCAGCAGCGGCAGCGAAACGCTCGGTTCCACCCAGGCCATCGCGAACGAGGCCTCCTTTTTGATCTTGCCCCAGGACTGCGCCTCGCCCAGCGTCGAGCCGCTCAGTCCGCCGTCCTGCGTGACGGCCGTGGTGACCTGGACGGCGTAATCGTGGCCACGCTCCAGACCGAAAATATAAGACATCACGACCGCGTCGTTGATGTAGTTCTTGGGCACGCCGCCCGCGACGTAAATCGCCGCGGTGCGCGGGCTTTTCACGACGATCTGCGTCAGTTCGTAGTTGTCGCGGATGGAGTCGATGGCGACTCCCGCGCGCCCCTGCCGCACGCAGCGGTGGTGGTGGTCCGTCAGCCCGATGCCGATGGAACTGTCGTTGATCGCCGGCGAAAACACCGGTACGCCCAGCAGGTGGCATTGGCGCACGATCGACTGATCGTCGCGAAGCTGCGAGCCCAGGTAGTCCAGGTACGCGCGGCTGGATGTGACGTGCGTAGCATGGGCATCTTGCCCATGAGTCTCACGGGCATCCTGCCCGTGTGTTGCTGTTTTCCGGGCTTCTGAAGCGCGGGCAGCGAACTGGTCCGCCATCAGGCCGCACCAGATGTCCGTCTCGATGAACTTTTCCTCGTCCACGTAGGTGTCGTAGATGCGGTCGATCCGCAGGTCCCGCAGGACGGTGTCGTCGGCGGCGGGGGTGCCTCGGTAGTGGCCGAACCCGCGTGCCTGGTAAATGTCCTGGTAGAGGATCGCGCCGGTGGACACGACCACGTCGACGTATCCGCCGACGACAAGATCGCGAATGACCTTTCGCAGTCCGGCGGCGATGAGCGGCCCGGCCAGGCCCAGCAGGATGGTCGGGCGCCGCCGGTCGGCGTACATGCGGCCGAGCACCTGCGCGCAGGCGCCCAGGTTGCGGGCCTGGATCGACATGTCCGCCATCGCCTCGACCATATCGCTGGCGAGCATGCCTTTGCGGATGTCAAGCTGGCGAATCCGCTGGCTCAGAATTCGCCCCTTGCGCCGGCGCGCGGCAGGGGCCATCGCCCCGCCCGACAAACCGTCGGCATTGGGCTTTTTCACCGCGTTCGTGTTTTTTGTTTTGCCCAAGGCAGTATCCTCGGTGGGGCAGTTATTTCGGCCGACACCATGTCGGCTGAGGTCGTCCGCAAGCTGGATTTGCGGCCGCTGAGAAACTACATCTTTCCCGATACCATTGCAAGAGCTATCATCGCATCGCATGGCCGGACGACTGCGACAGCTTGACCTTTACCTGACGGCGATCCCGATGCGGTCGTTCGAGCACGCGGCCGCTCTGCGAGACGTTGCTCAGGCCGTGATCGTTCGTACCGAATTTGACGACGGCACGGAAGGCTGGGGCGAATCCCTGCCTCGCCAGTACGTCACGGGCGAAACGCTCGACGGCGTGGTGGACGACATTGAGCAGTTGCTCTTTCCCGCGTGCCGAAACCTGGACTTCGCCAGGCCCGACTGCCTGTCGGCCTTGCCGGTCAGCGCGCCGGGCGGGCGGTGCATCAACGCGGCCTTGTGCGCGGTCACGCTGGCCGTCGAGTCGCGGAAAAGGGGACATTCTACTTTTCCGTGCCGAGTTGCGGCGAATGTCGAAACGAATACGGAAAAGTTGAATGTCCCCTTTTCCGGCCGCCGGATCCACGCTCGCGTCAGCGGCGTGCTTGGCTCTGCCGATCCGGCCCGAACCGCCAGGCGGTTGCGGCTGATGCGGCTCTACGGCCTGCGAGACTTCAAGCTCAAGCTGGGCTTGGGCGCCGAGATCGACGCCCAGAACCTTCGCCTTGTCCACGGCCGCCTGCGTCGAGGGATCGCGACGGGCGAGCTCACCCTGCGCGTGGACGTCAACGGCGGCTGGGACGCGGCCACCACTCCCGACCGCGTGGCCGACCTGGTGCCGTACGGCGTCTGCGTGGTCGAGCAGCCGGTATTCTGCCCGGCCGGCCAACTGGCCGAACTCGCCCAGCGATGCGCCCTGCCGTTGATGGCCGACGAATCGCTGCTCACGCCCGACGATGCCGAAATCCTGTCGCGCACGCGGCAGGTCTGGTGGAACATCCGCATTTCCAAGAACGGCGGGCTTGTTCCGGCGCTGGCCCTGGCGGCCAAGGCGGCGGCCAACGCCATCCCGTTCACCGTCGGATGCATGGTGGGGGAGAGCAGCATCCTTTCTGCGGCCCAGCGGAGGCTCTTGCAGGCCTGTCCGCCGCCGCGGTTCGTGGAAGGCAACTACGGGCGGTTCCTGCTGTCGGGCGACCTGACGACACGGTCGCTTCGCTTCGGTTACGGCGGGCGGCTGGGCGTGCTGGGCGGGCCGGGGTTGGGAGTCCAAGTGGACCGCCGGAAACTCCAGCAATTCGGCCGCATGGTGCGGACGTTGCGGGCGTGAGAAGGAGTATGAAAACGTAGCATGGGCGTCCCGCCCATGAGTCACACGGGCATCTTGCCCGTGTATTCCAGGGCCGTCCCGGCCCTGTCTTGCCTTTGTTGCTTTTGGGATAAGAAAGAAGAAGCAGAAGAAACAACCACGGGCGGGACGCCCGTGAGACTCATGGGCAAGATGCCCATGCTACGCTCTTAGGTCTTCCGCGGTTTGGTCTTGGTGTCGCCCAGTTGCAGCGTCGCCAGGGCCGTGGACATGTCCTTGGTGAACTCGAAAATCTTCTCCAGCCCCGTCACCAGGAACACGCCCCAGACCTGCGTGGTGACCGCGGCCAGGATCAGCTTCCGCTGCCGCGACAGGATCAGCTTGCGCAGGCGGAGCAGCCTGGAGATGTTCGAGCTGTTGATGAAGCCCACGCCCGACATGTTCAGCGCCACGTCGCAAGGCTTGTCCTCGTACGACTCGGTGAGGGCGTTGAGTTCGTCGGTGAACTGCGGGTCGTCCGTCAGCTCCACGACCGTAATGGTGTCGGACCAGTTTTGGATTGTCATAGTCAATCTCTCTGTGGCAACGTGTCTGTGTATCCTTATATATCGGCTATGCCAGTTTCCCGCATGAGCAAGACCGTAGCATGGGCATCTTGCCCATGTCTTGCCTGTTGTCGTTTGTTTTGCGACAACAAGAAACAGAAGAAACAACAACCACGGGCGGGACGCCCGTGAGACTCATGGG
>CAZYDC010000338.1:0-6063 GCA_964646065.1 uncultured Planctomycetaceae bacterium
GCCACCGGTGCGGTGATCGTGCCAATCTACCAGACGGTCAACTTCGTCTTCGACGATATTGGCCGCCCTCATGGGTTTGAATATTCGCGCAGCGCCAATCCTACGCGCACCGCGCTAGAACAGTGCCTGGCCTCCCTGGAGGAGGCCAAGCACGGGCTGGCCTTCGGTTCGGGCATGGCCGCCGTGGACGCGGTTCTTTCGTTGCTTCGTCCGGGCGATCACGTCGTCTCGGCCGAGCACATCTACGGCGGGACCTTCCGACTGTTCGAGAAGGTGTACGTGCCTCGTGGCATTACGTTCAGCTATGTGGACGGCACTCGACCGCAGGCGTTCGCCGAGGCGCTGCGCCCAAACACCAGGCTGATCTGGATTGAAACCCCCGCCAATCCTTTGCTCCAGTTGGTGGACGTTCGCGCGGTTGCTCAGATCGCGCGTGGGCACGGCGCGAAAGTGGTTGCCGACAACACCTTCTCCACACCCTATTTTCAGCGTCCCCTCACGCAGGGCGTGGACATCGTGATGCACAGCACGACCAAGTATATCAGCGGACACAGCGACGTTGTCGGCGGCGCGGTGCTGCTCAATGACGACGCCCTGCACGAACAGATTCGGTTCTACCAAAACGCGGTTGGCGCCATACCTGGACCACAGGATTGCTGGCTGAGTTTGCGAGGTCTCAAGACGCTGGGAGTTCGCATGAAGCAGCACGAAGCCAACGCCAAGGCTGCGGCGGCGTTCCTGAGCAACCACCCGAAGGTGCAGGAGACGATCTATCCCGGCCTGGCCAGCCATCCGCAACATGAATTGGCCAAGGCGCAGATGGACGGTTTCGGTGCGATTGTCACGTTTCGCCTCAACGGCGGAAACGAACGGGTCAGCCGGCTGGTCAAGGCACTAAAGCTCTTTCTCTTCGCGGAAAGTCTGGGTGGAGTGGAGTCGCTGATATGCCACCCTGCCACGATGAGCCATGGGACGTTGACAGCCCAGGAACGGCAACAGGTCGGCATCACTGACGGCACGATTCGCTTGTCCATCGGCATCGAAGACGAGCGTGACCTTATCGAGGATCTAGAACAGGCGTTGGCCGTCATTTGACGCGCGTGAAAAGGGCATGTTTCCCTTCACAAGGAAAGGAATGACATAAATGGCTTCTCGAATTGATAATCTCAAAAGTGCAGCGGCAGTAATTGCCGTACTGGGTGCTACGGTTGCGGCTTACTTTCTTCTTGGCGGTAGCAAGGCACCGCCGGGGCAGGTTACGCTGCTGAATGTCTCCTACGATCCCACGCGGGAACTCTACCAGGGTATCAACGCCGCGTTCATCAAACAATGGAAGGACAAGACCGGCCAGGAACTCAAGATCGACCAGTCGCACGGCGGCAGCGGCAAGCAGGCCCGGGCCGTGATCGACGGGCTGGAGGCCGACGTGGTGACGCTGGCCCTGGCCTACGACATCGACGCCATTGCCGACAAGAGCAAGCTCCTGCCACCCGATTGGCAGAAACGATTGCCCAACAACAGCACGCCGTACACATCGACCATCGTGTTCCTGGTCCGCAAGGGCAACCCCAAGGGCATCAAGGACTGGGACGACCTGGTTAAGCCTGGCATCTCGGTCATCACCCCTAACCCCAAGACCTCCGGCGGTGCCCGTTGGAACTACCTTGCCGCCTGGGGGTACGAACTCAAACGGACCAACGGCGACCAGGCCAAGGCCCGCGACTTCGTCGGCCGCCTGTACAAGAATGTCCCGGTGCTGGACAGCGGCGCGCGCGGAGCCACCACGACCTTTGTCCAACGCGGCATCGGAGACGTGCTGCTGGCTTGGGAGAACGAGGCCTTCCTGGCCGTCAACGAACTGGGCAAGGACCAGTTCGAGATCGTCTGGCCTTCCGTCAGCATCCTGGCCGAGCCGCCGGTGGCCGTGGTGGATAAAGTAGCCGACAAACGCGGGACCCGGGCTATCGCACAGGCGTACCTGGAGTTCCTCTACACGGAGCAAGCCCAGGAGATTGCGGCCAAGCAGTATTACCGGCCACGGTCAGCCGCCGTCGCCGCGAAATACTCCAGGCAATTTCCTGCGATAAAGTTATTCACGATCGACGAAGTTTTCGGCGGATGGGCCAAGGCCCAACCAGAGCACTTCGGCGACGGAGGCGTCTTTGACCAGATCTACCAGCCGGCAACCAGGCAATAGCCGAGTTGACCAGACGGGACTACTCGATGGCGAAAACCAGTAGACATCATGGCATCTTGCCGGGCTTCGGACTGAGCCTGGGCTGCACCCTGTTCTACCTGGGACTGGTCGTGCTGATCCCGCTGTCCACGATATTCATCAAGGCCTTCGGCATGACATGGGAGCGGTTCTGGGCGGTGGTGACCTCGCCCCGTGTGCTGGCCTCCTACAGGATCAGCTTTGGCGCGGCCCTAGTGGCCGCCATCATCAATACGGTCCTAGGTCTGCTGGTAGCCTGGGTGCTGGTTCGCTATCGCTTCCCCGGCCGACGAATCATCGATGCCCTGATCGACCTGCCCTTCGCCCTGCCGACCGCCGTTGCTGGAATCGCATTAACCGCGGTGTATTCCAGCCACGGCTGGATCGGCCGATACCTAGAGGCTGTCGGAATCCATGCGGCATTTACGCCGCTGGGGGTGGTGATCGCCCTGGTGTTCGTGGGGCTGCCGTTCGTCGTGCGAACGGTTCAGCCGGTGCTGGATGGCCTTGGGCCGGAATTCGAGGAAGCCGCCGCCAGCCTGGGGGCCGGCCGGAGGCAGACCATCGTGCGCGTGATCCTGCCGGAGCTCTGGCCGGCGGTGCTGTCGGGCTTTGCCCTGGCCTTCGCGCGCGGCATCGGCGAGTACGGCTCGGTGGTCTTTATCTCCGGCAACATGCCCATGCGGACGGAAATCGCCCCGCTGCTGATCATCACGAAACTGGAACAGTACGATTATCCGGCCGCCACGGCCATCGCGGTGGTGATGCTGGTCATCTCTTTCGTGCTCTTGCTGCTGATTCAACTGTTGCAGAGGCGAACCGGGAGCCGCCTGGCCTTGGCGTAATGAGAATGGAAATGACGACGACGATAACACAACAGCAACCCCTTCCTCTTGGCCATGCCACCACCGAGCCGGCTGTTGTCCGCTGGCTGCTGATCGCCGTGGCCATGTTGTTCCTGGGGCTGTTCCTGCTGGTCCCCATGGCCGCCGTGTTTGCCCAGGCATTCGAGAAAGGCGTCGGCGTCTACCTGGCGTCGCTGCGCGATCCGGACGCCCTCAGCGCCATCCGCCTGACCTTGCTCACGGCCGCCATCACGGTCCCGCTGAACCTGCTTTTCGGGTTGGCGGCGGCCTGGTCCATCACGAAGTTCCGGTTCCCTCTCAAGGGTGTGCTGACCACGCTGATCGATCTGCCGTTCGCCGTCTCGCCGGTGATCGCGGGGCTGATCTTCGTGCTGCTGTTCGGCCTTCAAGGTTGGATGGGCGAGTGGCTGGTGCGGCACGATCTGAAGATCATCTTCGCCGTCCCCGGCATCGTGATGGCGACGATCTTTGTAACGTTCCCGTTTGTGGCGCGCGAGTTGATCCCGCTGATGCAGTCCCTGGGCAGCGAAGAGGAGCAGGCCGCCCTCGCGCTGGGGGCCGGAGGCTGGACGACCTTCCTGCGAATTACGCTGCCCAACATCAAGTGGGGCCTGCTCTATGGCGTGATCCTGTGCAACGCCCGGGCCATGGGCGAGTTCGGCGCCGTCTCGGTCGTCTCCGGCCACATTCGCGGCCTGACCAACACCGTGCCGCTGCATGTCGAGATTCTCTACAACGAGTACAACTTCGCGGCGGCCTTCGCCGTGGCCTCGCTGCTGGTGCTGCTGGCCCTGGTGACTCTGGCGGCCAAGAGCTTCATTGAATGGCAGTTGAAACGGCAGCGCGTCGCCGCACGCCTGGCCGCGACAACGGAAGGACTGGTCACCAATGAGCATTGAAGTCCGCGGCATCACCAAAACCTTCGGCGATTTCACCGCCCTGAAGGACATTACGCTCCAGGTGCCCGGCGGCGAACTGGTGGCTCTGCTCGGCCCCTCGGGCTCCGGCAAGACCACGCTCCTGCGCGTCATCGCCGGGCTGGAGGCGCCGGACTGCGGCCAAGTGCTGTTCGAAGGACAGGACACTACGCAGTCCAGCGTTCGCGAGCGCGGCGTCGGCTTTGTCTTTCAGCATTACGCCCTGTTCCGCCACATGACCGTGTTTCAGAACGTCGCCTTCGGCTTGCGGGTTCGCCCGCGGCGCACTCGGCCGTCGAAGGCCGAAATCAGCGAGCGCGTCCAGCGGCTCCTGGCTTTGGTTCAGATCGAGCGCATGGCCGACCGGCTGCCCTCAGAACTATCCGGCGGCCAGCGCCAGCGCGTGGCCCTGGCCCGGGCCCTGGCCGTGGAGCCCAAGGTGCTGCTGTTGGACGAACCGTTCGGCGCCCTCGATGCTCGCGTCCGGCAGGAGTTGCGGCGTTGGCTGCGGCGGCTGCACGACGAAATCCATGTGACCAGCCTCTTCGTGACTCACGACCAGGAGGAGGCCCTGGAGGTCGCCGACCAGGTGGTGATCGTGAACCAGGGGCACATCGAACAGGTCGGCACACCCGACGAAGTATTCCACCACCCGGCCAGCGAGTTCGTCCTGAACTTCCTCGGCCACGTGAATCTCTTCCACGGTCGCGTCGAGGGTGGCCAAGCTGTCTTCGGGTCGCTGGCCATGGATGTCCCCGCCGGGCAGACTACTGATGGCCGCGCGGCCAGGCTCTTTGTACGGCCCCATGATCTTGAAATTACCACGGACCTTGTGCACGGAACCGGTCTGCGGGCCAGGATCGCACGCGTGCAATCGGCTGGCCCCGCGGTTAAACTGGAACTCCTCGCCGCCGATGGCCAAGCAATCCAAGTGGAAATCTCCCATGACGAATTCCGGCGGCTGCATCTGGAGACGGGACACGAGGTGTTCGTCCGGCCCAAGGAGTCGCGGGTTTTCGTGGACGACTATTCGATCTGAAGGTAAAAGTCATGGCTAAAGCTATCCTGTTGCTCTCCGGCGGGCTCGACAGCACCCTGGCCGGCAAAATGCTCCTGGAACAGGGCGTCGAGGTCGAGGCCGTCAACTTCACGTCGCCGTTCTGCAACTGCACGCCGCGCTCGATGGGCTGCTCGGCCGCCCGCGCCGCCGCCGACCAATTGGGCATCGCCGTACGGGTCTTCGCCTGCAAGCAGGACTACCTAGAGATCATGAAACATCCCCGCTTCGGCCGCGGCGGCCACATGAACGCCTGCCTCGATTGCCGCGTGCATATCTTCAGCAAGGCTAAGGAGGTCATGGAGAAGGAACACGCCGATTTCGTCGCAACCGGCGAGGTTCTCGGTGAGCGGCCCATGTCGCAGCGTCGCCAGGCCATGGAACTGATCGAGCGCGAGTCGGGCCTCCAGGGCCGGATCGTTCGTCCCTTGACGGCGCAGCTCATGCCCGAGACTGAGGTCGAGAAGCGTGGGATCGTCGACCGTTCGCGACTGGCCGCCATCCGTGGTCGCTGTCGCCAGCCCCAGTTTACCTTGGCAGCGCAGCTTGGCCTCAAAGACTATCTTTGTCCTGCTGGCGGCTGCCTGCTTACTGATCCGGAGTTTGCCGAAAAGTTCAAGGATCTCCTGGACCACGAGCCCGACTTTAATGTTGCCGACGCCGTGCTATTGCGCTACGGCCGCCATTTCCGGCTGCCGAGCGGAACCAAGATCATCTGCGGTCGCGATAGCACGGAGAACCCGATCATCGAACAGGCGTGGCGGCCGGGCGACACCTTGTTGGTGCCCGTCGACGTGCCTGGTCCGAGCGTTCTGTGCCGCGCTGCCGCAAGTGCCGAAGACGTTCAGACTGCCGCCCAGATTCTCGTCACCTACACCAAGGGCGGTGTCGCGATTCGCCTTGCGATGCGCCGCCCGGACCTGAAGACCGACGAACCGTTGCCCACTTTGACTCTGCCACTGGACAAAACTCAGGTCGCCTTGTGGCACGTTGGAACACGAGAAAAGT
>CAZYDC010000339.1:0-6058 GCA_964646065.1 uncultured Planctomycetaceae bacterium
TTCCTTTTCCAACTGGTCCAGTTTCCGTGAGGCGGCCAGTTTTTCCAATTCATTGACGCTTTTTTCGACGTCGGCCAAGGAGGCGAGGGCTTGATCGGCGTGCTTCTCATCGTTGTTCAGCAAGTAACCGCGCGTCTCGAAAACGGCTTGGAGGGCCCCTTTGGTGACCTGCGCCGAGGCCGCCGCGACCGGTGCGACCTCGTTGGCAAGGATGTCGGAACTACCGGCGATCTTGGCGCCGTTCCAGTACGCCAGCGCTCCCAGTCCGATCGTAATCGCCATTACCACCGCAAAACCGAAAACAAGTTTCTTTCCTATGGTCCACGATTTCATCACTGCTCTCCTAAGGTTAGGGTTTGTTATTTGATTCATCGCCGCTCACAACGGCAGGGTCGATCTTCGCGAGTTTCGCGTCAGGCCTTCGGATCCTGGCCCGTTTCCGCGACGACGGCAAGGTCGTCCTTGGACAGCACCGTGCCTATATCCAGCAGGATCGTCACCTTGCCGTGGGCCTTGCCCAGGCCCAGGATGAAGTCGGTGTTCACGCTCACTCCGAATGAAGGCGTGTCCTCGATTTCTCCGGAGGCGATGTTCAGCACCTCGGACACCTTGTCCACCAGGATGCCCATTTCCACCGTGCCCACCTGGACGACGATGATGCAGGTTTTTTCGGTGTGCTGGGCCTCGGGCATGCCGAACTTCAGCCGCAGGTCCACCACCGGGATCACCTTTCCGCGAAGATTGATGACGCCCTTGACAAAATCCGGCGTTCTGGGCACGGCCGTGATGTCCATCAGCCCCATGATTTCGCGGACCTTGAGGATCTCCAGACCGTATGTTTCTTCGGCCAGACCGAAGGTCAGGTACTTCCCGCCTTTCTGTCCAACGTCCGCTTCCGTTTGCGTTGCCATTTTTCAAGTCTTCCTTTCTGCTCTTATTGCCTTACGGGTTCACTGTTGTATTCAGGCGGCCTTCAGCGCCGGATAGGATTTCAGAACCTCCGGCAGCACGCTCAAGAACGCCCGGATCACGTCCGGGTCGAAATGTTTTCCACTGTCTTCCTGGAGGATGGCCAAGGCCGTGTCCAATGTGCAGGCCTCCTTGTAGCAGCGGTGTGACACCACCGCGTCAAATACGTCCACCAGCCCCACGATCCTGGCGTGCATGGGGATGGCCAGGTCCTTGAGGCCCCGAGGATATCCCTGGCCGTCCCATCGCTCGTGGTGACAAAGGGCGATTCCCCGGGCGACGGCCAGAATGGGATCGTCGGAATTGCCCAGAATCTCCGCGCCGATCTGGGCGTGCCGCTCCATGACCTTTCGCTGGTCGGCCGTCAGGCGGCCGGGTTTGAGCAATATGGCGTCAGGGATGGCCACTTTGCCCACGTCATGCATCGGGCTGGCATATCGGATAAGCTCCACGTCGTCGGCATTGTGGCCTAGGGCTTCCGCGACCAGTTCCGAGCAGCGGCTGACGCGTTGGACGTGCTGGGAAGTATCGGCGTCCCGATACTCGGCGACCGTCGAAAGGCAGAGAATCGTGTCGAGGTGCGCCTCTCGCAGGTGCTGTTGAAGATGCGCGTTGTGCAGAGCGATGGCCGCGGTGGAAGCCAACGTCGTGACGGCGTCAATGGCCTCGTCGCCGAACGGGCTCTGCCGTCCGTCGAGCTCCCGGTGGTTGAACAATTCCAGCGCGCCGATCCGTTCTCCGTTGGGACAACGCAGCGGAATCGCCAAGATACTGTCGGCACTGTACCCGGTCCTGGTGTCCAGGCGCCGGCTGATGCGGAAGGGCGTCCCCTCCGGCAGGCGATGCGTATCCGGGATGTTCATGGCCTGTCCGGTCAGAGTGACAAAACCCACCAGGGACTCCATCGAGATCGGAATCTCCTCCCCCAGCAGAAGATGATCGATGTCGGAGGCATTCATTCGGTCGTTCTGCGCGGCGACGAACTTCAGCTTGCCGTTCCATGCCACATACAGACTGCCCGCCTCCGCGCCGGTCGCCGCCCGCGACTCGGTCAGGATGGCCTCCAGCATCGTTCGCTGGTCTTTGGAGGCATGAAGCTTGAAGTTGAGATTGCTGAGCGAGCGAGAAAGGGCGCGCTCAGCCACGCACTGGAGTCCGTCGGTCATAGCATACCCCCGCCCAGAAAGACAAGTGGGCCCGAACCGCCGTGAGACACGCTAATCTGCCAGCTCTGACAGGGGCTGGCGACTGGCTTTCTTGCCTCGTCGCGATTGCAACCGTAAATTACTTTAGCATTTCCGCGAACCATAGTCGCCTTTGCAATGGTCCGCACCCGCATGTTAATTCGGCTATCGAAGTTCAGCACTTTTGTATAGTTTATATTTTTATTTAACTTAGTAGTATTGTGATTGTTTATATCTTATCCGGCCATGAAACTTCGCTTTCCGGTCGAATTTCACTCAACGATGGCCTGCCCGCAGGCATGGTTCAAATCAGGGTAACATTGGGTGTCAGCGCGAGGAAGGCCGTCCCGTTTGTAGTGACGCCGTAAGGCGTTTCCGGGAACGCCCTTACGGGCGCACTACAAACGCACCCGCCTTGACAAAAGTGTTACCCTGATTTGAACCACGCCTGCCCGCAGGAATTGTCCTGATTCGTAAGTATATGCAAATACACGTATAGTGAATTGCGACGATTTTGGTGAAGTCGGTTGGGACCAAGAAGTGTGGCTTTGAGGCGGCTGCTTAAACAGGCGAAGGTCAGGAGCGCCGGCAAGCGTCAGATGGGCCTACCTGCGAAGGCGCAAGAGAGTGCCGACGACGCTTGCGAGGCGATCCGCGTCAAGCGGTTTGGGCATGTATTCTTCGGCGCCGGCCTCGCGAATGGCCTTCTGGGCCTCCGGAGAGGGGTGAGCGGTTACCGCGACTATTGTAATGGATTGCGTTTTGGGGTCAGACTTGATGTTACGGCAGACCTCAAACCCATCCAGTCCGGGCATGTATAGATCGAGAATCACCAGGTCCGGGGCTTCGGCCGTGACCAATTTGCCGGCGGCGAACCCATCATTGGCCATCAGGATGCGGACCCCGGGACACTTCTGGCCCAGTGCTTTGCCGATCCATTGGAGCACTTCGGGCTCATCATCCACGATCAAGATCGTGGGTGGGCAGACGGCCAGCCCGGTCGGAATCCGCATGTGGTGCTGATGGAGGAAACTTATCAGGTCCTCCTGCTCGACCCTGCGATGCCCACCGGGCGTGCGCTCCGCAAGCAACAGGCCGTCGTCAATCCAGTTCGACACCGATTGGTAAGAGACACCGAGCATTTCGGCGATCCGAAACGTCGTCAATCTTTTGGGTCTTGTTTTGTCGTTCATGAGCGTCAACACCACATAGCAGACATTACATTACTGGCGCCGGCCCTATTTTTGCTCAGCAGGCTTGGGCTTCCGTTGCCGCCGCCGCTTGAGCAGGGACTGCACGCGGGAAAGCAGTTCATCCGTTTTGAACGGTTTGCACAGGAGCTGCGTTCCTCTGTGCGAACCTTCCTCGGCATACCCTGTGATCAGGAGCACTTGCAACCCGCGCCTGGACGCCTTCAACTTGCGGGCCAATTCGTCGCCTTTCATTTCAGGCATAACGATGTCGGAGATCAACAGGTCGATGGCGCCTTTGTGTTTCTCCCACAATTCAAGAGCTTCCATTGGCCCCGATGCGGGCAGAACGCAATACCGGGCACGTTCCAAGGCACTGACGACAAATGCGCGTACGCCCTCTTCGTCCTCCACAACCATAATGGTCCTGTTGGGGTGCGGTTTTGTCGAAGCCGTGAGGACCGGTTTCTTCTGGGCATCAACCTTGTGCTGGGCGGGGGGCAACAGCAGACGAACGGCAGTGCCCTTGCCGCGTTTGCTTCGGATGCCAAGAAAGCCTTTGCTCTGCCGCACGAATCCAATGACCATCGGCAATCCAAGCCCCGTCCCTTTACCGGATTTTTTGGTCGTGAAGAACGGGTCGAAGGCGAGTTCCAGCGTCCGGCGGTCCATTCCGATGCCCGAGTCGATCACCTCCAGCAGGACGTAGTCGCCTGGCGAGGCATCGGGATATTCCGCCGCCTCGGCCGCGATCAAATGGACACTGGACGTCCGCAAGACCAACTCGCCTCCCTTGGGCATCGCATCGCGGGCATTGACGACCAGATTCATGAGCGCCTGATGCAGCCCCGGCTTGTCGATGAACACCGCGGGCACATCCGGCGGGGCCGCCACGATCAATTTGATGTCCTCTCCGATCATGCGGGAGATGGGCTTCTCCACCTCTCGGAGAAATTCCCGAAGGTCAACGTTTTCGGCCTTGAGGATCTGCTTGCGGCTGAAGGACAGCAGGTGGCTCGTCGTCGATTGCGCTCGCTGGGCGGCTTGGCGAATCTGTGCCAGAGGCTCCCGGAGCGGGTCGTTTTGGGGGCGGTCTTCCAGGAGCATGTCGGAATATCCCTGGATGACGGTCAACTGGTTGTTGAAGTCGTGCGCGACCCCGGCCGCAAGTCGGCCTATGGCCTCCATCTTCTGCGCCTGGAGGTACTGGGCCTCCAGACGTTGCCTGTCTTCCTCGGCGCGCACGCGATCCGTGATGTCCCAGCATACCCCGAGCATCCGCACCGGACGGTCGGTCTCATCGCGGATCACTCTTCCACGGGCGGCGATGTGATGCACGCTGCCGTCCGGCCAAACCACGCGATACGACGTCTCGTAGTTCCCGGTGACCAGAGCGTTCTTGAGGTTATCTTGCACGCTCGTTCGGTCCTCCGGATGCAGGACCTCGAGGAACTCCCGGGCCGTTCCGGTAAAGGTTTCGGGCCGGACTCCCGCCAAGAGACATACCGCCTTATCCCAGTGTCGTTTGTTGGATAGAATGTCCCACTGGAACGCGCCCATTTGAGAAGACCCCATCGCCAGGTCGAGGCGATTCCTGCCCTCGCGGAGCGCCTGCACCGCCCTCTTTCGCCGGGTGATGTCGCGGACAAAGACCAGGTGCGCGTCTTGGCCCTGAAATCGGATAGGCACGGCCGTGGTCTCCACCGATACACGGGAGCCGTTCAATCGCACGTACTCCAGATCCATGAGCGGCACAGTATTTCCAGTCTCGCGTTGAAAACGAATACGCTCGCGAATGGCCTCGTGAAATTCCGGCGCCATGCGATCCATGCATTGGGTCCCGATCAGTTCCTCGGGTTTGGAGGCTCCAAAAAGCCTTAGCATGGCCGGATTGAGATAGGTGAAGCGGCCCCGGCACTGGACAAAGATGGCTTCGGGCGCGTTTTCGACCAGCGAACGGAAGCGTTCCTCGCTCTCCCGGAGCGTCTCTTGAACCTTCACCCGGTCGCTGATGTCCAGGACCACCCCAGTATGTCCGGATTTTGCGTCTTCCGGGTCAAACGGACTGATGCACAGCAACACGTGGCGCAGCGAACCATCCTTCCGCTTGAAACAAGACTCCACCATTTCCGCGCCTTCCGTCGAAGGCCGCCCGTATAATTCGCTCCCCGCGCGTTCATACTCTTGCCTTGTCGGAAACAACATCTCCGCGTTCCGGCCCAGCAGCTCGTCCTGCGAATAACCGGTGATCTTGCAGAAGGCCGGATTCACTTTTCGCATCACCCGGTTTTCCAACAGGATGATCCCCGCCGAGGCCGCCTCGAAGATGCTGCTCAAGACCGCCTCGCTGTGCCGAAGGGCCTCTTGGGCTCGCTTGCGATCCGTGATATCGCGTCCGGAGGCGATCACGCGCGTGCGGCCGTCGATCTTGCAGGATTGAAACGCCAGTTCGGACCAGAACCGTTCGCCGTCGCGCCGGCGGGACATCCACTCGAAAACCTGCGGGCCGTCCTCAATCGCTTTGCGGAAGTGCTCCATCGCTTCTGCCTGGCTATAGGGCGGCTCGCCCAGACTTAGATCATTCGGGGAAAGCCCCATCGCCGTGTCCCGGTCGCAACCGAACATCTCCAGCATTCGCTCGTTCACATCCAGAATCCGGGCGTTTTCATCGTGGACGATCATTGCGTCGCTGGTGGCGTTGAAAACCTGTCGGTA
>CAZYDC010000340.1:0-5972 GCA_964646065.1 uncultured Planctomycetaceae bacterium
ACAGCGCCGACAGGCAAGCCGACGTTAGATCCAGCTTGCCCGCCATCGTTCTCGAGGTACGGCTGGCGGGCTTGCTTGTCGGCGCGTTGGGGGCACCACAGGACCCATTGCGTTTTGACGGTCAGTTGACGGGCTTGGAGGGTGCCTCCGGTTTTGCGATCACTCCACCGGAGATCTGGTTGAGGACTCCGCCAAACGGCACGCGCGACGGCGGCGGTTCGGCGCCGTCCGCCTGGGTCCAGCCGCCGCCCAGGGCCTTGTACAGCGCCACCAGGTCCGTCGAGACGCTCGTGGTGCTTTGCACCAGCGCGTTCTGGGAGGCATAGAGCGACTGTTCGGCGACCAGCACGTTCAGGAAATCGGTCTGCCCCTGCGCGTAAAGCTGCATGGACAGTGCGACGGCCTTCTGATTGGCCGCCACCGCCTGCATCAGCAACTTTCGATGCTCCTGCTCGTTGGCCGAGGCCACCAGCGCGTTTTCGACATCCTGCATCGCGGTCAGCACGGTCTGGCGGTAGGTCAGCATCGCCTGCTGCGTCAGCGCGTCTTGAACCTCGATGCCCCAGAGGTTCGCGCCGCTGTTGAAGAACGTCCAACTCGCCGAGGGCCCGAACGACCACAGGCGATCCTGCCAGTCGAACCACTGGTTGATTCTGGCGCCCTGGAAACCGGCCGAGCCGCTCAAGGTGAACGTGGGGAACAAGGCCGCGGTCGCCACGCCGATCCGGGCGGTGGCGGCGTGGACCTGGGCCTCGGTCTGGCGGATGTCGGGGCGCTGCCGCAGCAGGTCCGAGGGCACGCCGACGGGCACTTGCGGCGGGGCGGCGGGAATGTCGGCGGAGGGCGAGAGTTCCTTCAGCAGGGCGCCCGGCTCGCGCGCCAGCAGGACGCTTAAGCTGTAGATCGTCTGCTGGGCGGAGGTTTGCAGCACGGGAATCGCCGCGGCCGTCGTGGCCACCAGGGCGTCGGCGTTGGCGACGTCCAGCCCGCCGACCAGTCCGCGCTGCTGCTTGGCGCGGGTCAGGTCCGCGGTGTGCCGCTGCGCGACGAGGTTCTGCTGGGCGATGGCGATTTCCTGCTGGAATCCGCGGAGCTGGATGTAATCCAGGGCCACCTCGGCGGTCAGCGTGACCAGCGTGTTTCGCAGGTCTTCGCGGGCGGCCTGGAGGTCGGCCGTTGCGGCTTCGACGTTTCGCCGCAGACCGCCGAAGACGTCGATTTCCCAGCTTGCGTCCAGTCCGGCCTCGAACAGGTTGTTGATCGGTTTGGGTCCGCCGCCGGGCGTCCGGGCGCGGGTGAATCCGGCGTTGAGTCCGGCGTTGGGTCCAAGGCCGGCCACGGCCACGCCCCGGGCCGCGCGCGACTGGACGATCCGCGCCTGCGCCTGCCGCACGTCCAGGTTGGACCGCACGGCCCGGTCCACCAGCGAACTGAGCGTCGGGTCGCCAAAACCTTTCCACCAGCGGGCCAGGTTCGCGGCGGCCGGCGAGGGCTGGGCCAGGGCAGCGGGCGCGGGCCCGGACCAGGCGGCAGGCATCGTGGTTTGGGGCGGGTGATAGTCCGGTCCGACCGCGCATCCGGCGGCCAGCCAGGCGACTCCCAGGCCCAGCGGGACGAGGATCGAAGCGAGCGTTCGCGAAAACATTACGATTCCTTTCAAGCGGGTTGCAAGGGTGGCATGGCGACGTTGTTTGTCGCCATGCGGCATTCGCAAAGCAAAGACATGGCGACAAACAACGTCGCCATGCCACCCTTTATCATTCATATCTCAGGGCCTCGATCGGGTCGAGTCTGGAGGCGGTCCAGGCGGGATAGAATCCGAAAATGATTCCCACGATTGCCGAGACGGCGGCGGCCAGGAAGACGGCCAGCAGCGAGGTTTCGACCGGCCAGCCCATGAACTGCTGCACGGCCCAGGATCCGCCCAGTCCGGCGGCGATTCCCATCGCCCCGCCGATCAGGCAGAGCACCATCGCCTCGACCAGGAACTGCAGCAGGATGTCTCCCGGCTGGGCGCCGACCGCCATTCGCAGGCCGATCTCGCGGGTGCGCTCCGTCACCGACACCAGCATGATGTTCATGATCCCCACGCCGCCGACCACCAGGGAAATCGACGCCACGCACAGGAGCAGGACCTTCATGGTCCCGGTGCTCTTGGTGAGCATGTTGGTCATTTCCGTCAGGTCGCGGACGTTGAAATCCTCGGTGTCGCCCTCGTGGATGCGGTGGCGTTCCCGCAGCTCCTGGGTGATCTGGTCGATGGCGGGTTGGATGTCCTGGGGCGAGCGGGCGGCGACAGTGATCATGTCCACGTTGGCGAACTTGACCAACTGCGGCGAGTCGGCCGTCTGGATGTCCGAGGGAGTGGGGTAGAGCACCAGCGAGGCGTTGGGATACACCTGGTTGATCTTGTTGACCGTGGCCGTGCTGGAACTCGAAGCGTTGTTCGAGGAGGACGCGCCGCCGTTGGCGCCGGTGACGCGATACTTGATGGTCGTCCAGGGGGCCAGCAGCACGTCGTCCTGGTCCATGCCCATCATGTTGGCGCCCTTGGCGCTGAGCACCCCGATCACCTTGAACGACACGCTTTGGACCCGCAGCTCCTTGCCGATGGGCGACTGCCCGTTGAAAAGCTCGCGGACGATCGTTTTTCCGATCATGCAGACCTTGGAGCTGTTCCGCACGTCGCGTTCGGTGAAGGCCTCGCCTTCGTCCATGTTGGTCCAGTCGCGGACCTCCAGGTAGGCGGGGGTGGTTCCCATGATGTCATGGGGGATCCAGTTCTTGTTTCCGTAGAGGACCTGGGCCCGCGCGCGGACGACCGGGGCCCCGGCGCGGATGGAGGGGCACTTGAGGACCGCGTCGGCGTCGTCGGGCGTCAGCGTCATGGCGCTGCTGACGCCCCAGCTCACGCCTCCGCTGGAGGCGGCGCCGGGCAGGATCATCAGGTTGTTGGCGCCCATGCTGGCGACGGATCGCTGAATGGCCGTGGAGGACCCGTTGCCGATGCCCATCATGGCGATGACCGATCCGACGCCGATGAAAATGCCCAGCATCGTCAGGGCGGCCCGCATGGGGTTGCGGCGCAGGGCCCGCAGCGCGGTGCGAACGATTCGATAGACCGTCATGGTTTTACTCCCGTGTGCAGGGGCGGCGGCGGAGGAGGGACAGCCGCCCCGTCGCCCTCGATGACCCCGTCCCGGATGCGGATGATCCTGCGGGCGTGCGCGGCGATGGTCGGATCGTGCGTCACCAGGATCACCGTGATGCCCTCGTCGCGGTTGAGGTCCTGGAACATCTTGAGCACTTCCTCGCTGGTGTGCGAGTCCAGGTTGCCGGTGGGCTCGTCCGCGAACAAAAGCCGCGGGCGATTCACCAGCGCCCTCGCGATGGCCACCCGCTGCTGCTGACCGCCCGACAACTGCGAGGGCTCATGGTCCATGCGATCCCCCAGGCCGACGCGGTCGAGCATCTCCATCGACATCTTGCGGGCCTGGTGGTCCGAGAGGTTTTCCGCCGTGTACGACAGGGGCATCATCACGTTGTCCAGCGCGCTGGTGCGGGCCAGCAGGTTGAAGCTCTGGAACACAAAGCCGATCTTGCGGTTCCGCACCAACGCCCGCTCGTTGATCGAGAGGCTGGAGACTTCCTCGCCGTCCAGCCAGTACTCTCCGCTGGTGGGGCGGTCCAGGCAGCCCAGGATGTTCATCAGCGTGCTCTTACCCGAGCCGCTGGCGCCCATCAGGGCGGCCAGCTCGCCCTTGGCCACCTTGAGCGAAACGCCCTTGAGCACTGGCACGTCGATCTCGGCGCCCAGGTGGTACGTCTTGTACAAGTTGTTGATTTCTATCAGTTCCATCAAAGCGCTCCTACGACATCCCAATTCCAACTCGCAAGCACCGGAAACCGGATACCGGAAACCGGATACCGTAACAGCAAAGAAAAACGGTCTTCCGGTATCCGGTATCACGGTTTCCGGTTTTTACCGTCTCCGCATCTGCGGCATGAACGGACTGGCGCCGGCCTGGGGCGCGCCCGTCGGCCGCTGTTCGGATACGACGACCTTCAGGCCGTCCTTCAGGTCGGGACCTTGCACTTCGGTCATCGTTCCGTCGCTCATGCCCAGGTGGACCTTGATCGGTTTGAGGAACTCGCCCTCTATGACCCACAGCAGGCCCTTGTCGTGGCTCTTCTTGGCCCGCTGCGATCCGGCGGGCCTGGTGCTCGCCTCGGGCGAGTCGCCATGGGGATATTTGTGCTTGACCTCGGTCGGTTGCGAGGCGGCGTTCTCCGCGGCATTCTCTTCCGCTGGCGCGTCGCCCTCCGGCTGCGAGGCCTCCTTGGAACCGCCGCGCTGGGCGAGTTTGTCGAGGTCCGCGCGGGATTCGGGCGCGACCTGTTCTTCGGCCGTCGGCACGTACCGAAGCGCCCCGTTGGGCACCTTCAGGACGTCCGTCCGCCGGTCCAGCTCGAACTGCACGTTGGCGGTCATGTAGGGGTACAGCAGGCCGTCCGGGTTCATCGCCGAGACTTCCACCGGGTAGGTCACCACGTTCTGCGTCATCGTGGCGTCGAAGCGGACCTTGGTGACCGTTCCGGGGAACGTGACGCCCGGGCGCGCGTCCACGGTGAAGGTGACGGGTTGGCCGTTATGAATGCTGCCGATATCGGCCTCGTTGACCGAGACCCAAATGACCATCCGCGTGAGGTCCTTGGCGATCAGGAACAGGCTGGGGGCGTTGAGGCTGGAGACGACGGTCTGTCCGATGTTCACGCGGCGGTCAATGACCTCGCCGTCCACCGGCGAGGTGATGGTGCAGTAGTCCACGTTCCGCTGGGCCAGGTCCACCGAGGCCTGAGACTGCTTGATGGAGGCCTGGGCCAACTGGATGCCGGCCTTGGACTGTTCGATGGCGGCGGTGGCCTGTACGACAGCGGCCTGGGCCTGGGCCTGGGCGGCCTTGACCTGATCCAAGGCGGCATTGGACGATGCCAGATTGGCCACGGCGGTCAGGTAGGTGGCCTTGTAGTTGTCATAGGTGGTGTCGGCCAGGGCCTCAGGGGTTTCCTTCTTGAGTTTCTGGGCGCGGTCCCAGTCCTGCTGGGCCTCGATCTTCTTGGCCTCCATCTGTTGGATGTCGGCCTGGGCCTTCTTGATGTTGGCGTCGCACTGCGCCAAGTTGGCGTTGCTCTGAACCAACTGGGAGTTGCTCTGCGCCAATTGGGCGTTGCTCTGGGCCCACTGGGCGTTGCTCTGGGCCAACTGGGCCTGGGCGGACTCCAGGGACATCTTGTAGAGCGAGGGGTCGATCAAGGCCAGCAGGTCGCCGGTCTTCACGATCGAGCGGCGGTCCAGGGGCTTGGCGCCCGGTTTCCCGCCCTCGGTGCCGAACTTGCTGATCTGCCCGGCCACCTGAGCGCCTACGTCGATGGAATCCTCCGGCTCCAGCGAGCCGGTGGCGCTGATGGTGGCCAGCAGGTTGCCCCGGACCACCGCCTCGGATCGATAACTCACCGCCGCGCCTTTGGCGCTATGCCACCTCCAGCCCCAGTATCCTCCGTACCCTACCGCCATCGCCAGAACCAACCACAAAACGTCCGCCGGTTTCCTGATCCTAATCATGACAAACCTCAAGCAAAAAAAGTTACCTGACCGCGTTTTCCTCATGTTGGGCGATAGGCTCCAGATGGACCACCAACTTGCCCAGCAACCTGTGAAGTTCAACCTGTTCCGCGGGCTCCAGTTTCCCCAGGACCGACTGCACCTTGGCCGAGAGCTTGTCCAGAATCTGCTGGACCAGCTTTCGCCCTTGGGCCGTCAGCCGCAGGTTCTTGGCCCGCAGGTCGCTGGACGAGGCGACCCGGACCACCAGCCCGCTGCGCTGCAACCGGTCCACCGCGCCCGACACGCTGGGCGGACGGATCAGCAGGCGATTCCCCAGGTCCGTCGCGCGCAAAGAGCTTTCGCCCTC
>CAZYDC010000341.1:0-5964 GCA_964646065.1 uncultured Planctomycetaceae bacterium
GCTCAGCGGAATGGTGCTCTCGCCCGGCGGCCTGGTCATCCTGGTGGCGCTGCCCGTGGTGGGCTGGCTACTGGGGAGGATCGAGCCCCGCAAGCTGGTGGCCGTGGGCGTTCTGGTCACGTCGGCCTCGCTGTTCTACATGGCGATGTTCAACACGCAGATCGACTTCTGGACCGCCGTGGACGCCCGGTTGATCCAGGGCCTGGGCCTCGCGTTTCTGTTCGTGCCGATCAACACGATGGCGTTTTATTTCATCGCCAAGGAAAAGATGAACTACGCCTCGGGCCTGATCAATCTGGCCCGCAACATCGGGGGCAGTTGCGGGATCGCGTTTTGCGTCACCTGGCTCGCCCGCGCCAGCCAGGTGCATCAGGTGCAACTGGTGGCCCACCTGACGCCGATGAGTCCGGCCTTCCGGACCGCGACGCACGGCGCCGCGGCGGCGCTCATGGCGCACGGGTCCGGCGCGGTCCAGGCCTCCGAGCAGGCGACCGCGCTAATCAGCGGCGTGATGCAGCAGCAGGCGTCGATGCTGGCGTTCAACGAGGTCTTCTTCGTCGAGGGCGTGGCGTTTCTGCTGCTGTTGCCGCTCCTGTTGATGATGAAAAAGGTCGAGCCGCACAAACCGTCGATTCCGGCGCACTAGTGATCCATGAAAGACAAAACGACGAGAACGGGTGCCATGCCCAAGTCTGCGCGGGCATGAGGATTCGGAACAGACATGCCCGCGCAGACTTGGGCATGACACCCGAAAAAAGTAGATATAGAAGGTGACTATGAAACATTGGACAACCCTTGCGATGGCCGCGGCCGTGGTGTCCGGCCTGGCCGGATGCGTGGACGAGAACAAGGAAGTCGCACAATACCGCCAGGTGCTGGGCGGGCCGACCACCATGCCCGCGACGATGCCGGCCGTGCTGACCCTCCAGGACGCCATGCGAATGACCAACGCCCGCAACGAGCAACTGGCCGCCTCCGGCGAGGACTACCTCCAGGCCCTGATCGACCGCGACCGCGCGGTCACCACGTTCCTGCCGACCATCAGCCTCCAGCCCAGCTACTACCAAATGGAGACCGTCCCGCTGCCTTCGCTCGCCACGTCGTTCTTTCCCCTGCACGCGTTTGACGTGCCGGTTAACGGGCAGATGAACGTCTTCAACGGGTTCCGCGACGTGTCGGCGTTGAAGCAGGCGGCCGCCAACATCGAGCAGCGCAAGGCCCTGCTCAAAGACCTCCAAAGCACGCTGCTGGTCGAGGTCTCGCAGGTGTACTACCAGGTGCTGCGATCCGAGAAGGTGGCCGACGTGCTGTCAAATTCCGTGAAGGTGCAGGAGGACCGCGTCCACGACCTTCAAAACCAGTTCGACGCGGGCGTGGCCAGAAAGGTGGACCTGCAACAGGCGCTCGCGCAGGCCGCCGCCACGCGCGTTACGCTGGTCAATGCCAAGGCCGACGTTGTTCGAGGTCGGGCCACGCTGGCGTTTCTGATCGGCGCGGCCGACGTGGATTGCCCGCTGACGGACCGGTTCGAGGTTCCGGCGACGCGGCCGCTGGCGGCGCTCCAGCAGGAGGCCTCGACGCGGCGACAGGACCTCGCCGCCGCCATCGCGGGCGTCGGTGCGGCCAAGCAGGGGCTGCAGCAGGCCATCGGGGAGTATTACCCATCGGTCAGCGTGAACGTGAACGAGTACCTCCATCGCGAGAGCTTCCCCACCGATTCGCAGTGGGTTTACATGTTCTCGGCCAACGTGCCGATCTTCTCGGGCACGCAGATTTATTCCGACGTGCGGACGGCGCTTTCGCGCCTGCGGCAGGCGAAGCTCAGCGAGTCGATGGTGCGGCGGCAGATCGTGGAGAGCGTGCGGATCGCGCACGAGGACCTCGTCGCGGCCCGGCAGGCGCTGGTAGAGCTTCGCACCGAGTTGGCGGCAGCCCAGGAGGGTTACAATCAGGCCTCCAACAGTTACAAGGCGGGCACCGGCACCAACCTGGAAACCCTGATCGCGCAGGACCAATTGCTTCAGGCACAGGTGCAACTGGCCAGCCAGGAATTTGAATACAAGGTGGCGTACCTGACGTTGATTCGCGTGGTGGGCAGCCTGGAAATCAAGACGGCGTCCTGATGTAGCATGGGCATCCTGCCCATGAGTCTCACGGGCATCTTGCCCGTGGTTTGTTGTTTCTTCTGCTTCTTCTTTTTTCTTTGGTGGAACAACAACAGCAATAGCAAGACACGGGCGGGACGCCCGTGAGACTCATGGGCAAGATGCCCATGCTACAGTAAGATGCCCATGCTACGTTTTCCGGAGCAGGTCGCCCAGCAGCTCCTGTCGCCAGCCCTCAAAAAGCCGGTGGTCCAGCGGTTGATTGTGTGTGACCAGGCGGCAGGCGCGGGCGACATCCTTGGGGCTGCTCACCAGGGTCGGGGCGATCGAGCGTTCCTGGCAGAATTGACTCAGACGGAGCCACGGCTCGTCCGTCCCGCTTTGATGATGGTTGAGTGGCCGGGGCCCGGCGGGCGGCAAGCGGTCCTCGGGCATCGCCAGCGCACGGGCCGTCGCCTCCACGAACTGCGAACCGTATTTTATCTCCACAGGCCGGGGCAGACCCTTGATGCGCGCCAGGTCCGCCACCGCCATCGCGGGGTAGCGGGCCATCGCGACCAGGATCGAGTCCTTCAGCAGCGTCCGCGTCGGCAGGTCCTCCTCGCGCGCGGCCTGGTCGCGCACGATCGCCAGTTCCCGCAGGATCGCCAGTTGCCTGGGCCTGAACCGCTCCTGCCCGCGCACTCGCTGGTAGAGCCATTCCGGCGGCGTGACGTACAGCGACATGTCGCCCAAGGCCGCGTCGCATTCCTGCTGGGCCCAGGCGCCCCGCCCAAGCTCGGCCAGTTGCCGGGAGATGACATCCCGCGCCGCCGGCAGATACCGCACGTCGTCGGCGGCGTAACGCATCTGCACGTCCGACAGCGGGCGATTGTCCCAGTGCGTGAACGTCAAACCCTTGCCCAGCGGCACGCCCAAGAACTCCTGCACCAGCCGCACCAGCGACAGCGGATAGTCCACGCGAATAAAGCCGGCGGCGATCTGCACATCCATGACGTTGGCCGGGGGCTTGCCCGTCCGCAGGACCGCCGGGCCGAAATCCTGCTGCCCGGCAAGGACGATCTTCTGGAGGGCCGGGCTGACGATCAGTTCCCAGAACGGCAACAGGTCCAGGCCCGACAGCGGGTCCACCACGTAAATTTTCCGCGTCGTGGCGACCTGCACGACGCACAGGTGCGGCCTGTAGCTCCGCTCGCCGATGAACTCGCTGTCGAACGCGAACGACCCCGCCGCCGTCAGGTGCTCGATCATCTCGGCCAGGGCCTGGTCGGTTTGCACGACCACAGGCCCCTCCGAACAGGCCAGGGGATGCGGCGCAACCGGCCCGAGGCTTTCAAGGGTGTCTTGCGAATGCGATTGGCGGTGGCTCTGATCGCGCCAGAAATGCCGCCCGTCGTCCCGCCGGCCCGCGCCGCTATGTTTTTCCGATGTCACGCTCAAAAACTCCTGACAGATTAAACCACAAAGGACACGAAGAACACGAAGTGAAGAAATCAGAGGATCGTTTGTTCTCGCCTGGATAGCCTCTTCACTCTTCGCTTTTTGCTGTTAGCTTTTTCTCTTTCCGTTCTTCGTGTTCTTCGTGTCCTTCGTGGTTACCGCTGTTTCTTTTGCTTCAAAAGTCTCACTTCAACAAGGGCACAGCCAAAATCACCAGGTCGATAATGAACAGCAGGACGATCGTCACTTCCAGGATCATCATCCATTTGTTCAACTGGTCCTGCTTGAGGATGCTGTACAGGCTGTCCAGGGCGCGGAGTTTCTCGTCGATGATGCGATGCCAATCGGCCAGGTGAAACCGGTCCGAAACGTACTGGTACACGCGCGCCAGGTGCCAGTCGCCGAAGAATTTCGTGGAATTGGAAAGCTCGTCGCTCAGTCGGGCCATGTCCAGGCGGATCTGCCGCAGCTCGTTGAGCGTGACGGCGTTGCGGCGCGACTTGTCCATGCCCCGGTACGCCCGTTCCAGGGCGGCGTCCAGGATGTCGTCGTACGACTCCAGTTCCGACAGTTGGACGTTGGCCAGTTCCATGATGTGAACGGTATTGTCGTAATTGCCCTTGTCGTCGATCACCAGGGCGGCGTCCCAGTCGATGACCGTCAGGTCGTTTTCGTAGTAGCTCAGGGACCGCTGCGTGGTCTCCATGGCCTCCTGGTCCGACAGCCGGGAACTCTGCGATTCCTGCGTCAGCAGCGCCGCCACGCTGCGACACTCGTCCACCAGCCAATCTTCCAGGCTGGCGACCTGGACGCTGTTGGAATCGATGCAGAACACGGTGTAGGCTTCCTCGTCGGCCAGGTGCTCCAGCGGGCGCACCAGCGAGGGGCGCAGCTCCTCCAAGGCCCGGTGGGCCAGCAGCCGGGCCTCGTCGTTGACCGTTCCCTCGCCGATCCGCAGGTCGTGATACTCCACCAACTCGTCGAGGGACGCGACCTCGAACGGCACGCGGATGGAAATGCTCAAGGCGCCCACCGGGAACACCTTGACCGTCCGCTCGACGGGAACCGGCCCGTGCGGAGTTTGCACCGTCAGGGCCGGCAGCCGCACCGTCGGAGGGCGATAGAACGGGTGTCGCCGAGGCATGTGTTTGCGCGTCTCGACGGAGAACTGCTCGACGTCCTGCCCCAGCAGCTTGCCGGTGGGAACGGCCTTCATGTCGTACGCCACGTCGTACGCGTAAATGTACACCACTTCGCCTTTGTATGTCGGCTCGGCCATGTTCGTGTCCTACAAGTAGTGTAGGTAAACAGGGACAAACTGTCATGTTGTCCCGGCAAAATCCGAAACTCGAAGCACGAAACTCGAAACAAGCACGAATTTCAAATGCTCAAAACGACAAACGAAGAATTCGAGTTTGAATTTTGTCGTTTTCATGTTTTAAATTTGTTTCGGATTTCCAGTTTTCTTCGCTACCGTCAGGGCCTGCGGCGCCTTCCGTGGAAGCTGCTGCCGCCGGGCTTTCGCCTGCGGGTCCAGAAGTTGTTCTTCTGCTGCTCGGGCGAGGCCGGTTTCCGCGACGGACGCGGGGTAGTCTCACCGCTCGAAGAATTCTGCGAACCTTGGTTCGAGGCTTGGCGCGTCCCCTGATGCGAAGGTTGGCGCGAACCGTGGTGCGAGGTATGGCGCTGGGCATAGTGGGAGTGCGCCTGCTCGGAGTCGCGCAAGGACTCCGGTGTCGGTTCGGGCACGGCCAGTTTGGGCGCATGCACCACGGGGATCTTGCGGCCGAGCAAGCGCTCGATGTCCCGCAGGAGGTCCCGCTGATCGTCGCTGCAGAAGGAGATGGCCAGGCCCTGAAGCCCGGCCCGCCCGGTTCTGCCGATGCGGTGGACGTAGGTCTCGCTTTCGTTGGGCAGGTCGTAGTTGATCACGTGCGAAATGTTGTCCACATCCAGCCCGCGGGCGGCGATATCGCTGGCGACCAGCACGCGGGTGGCGCCCTTCTTGAAATTGTCCAGCGCCCGGGTGCGGGCGTTCTGAGACTTGTTGGAGTGAATGGCCTCGGCGGCGATATTGGCGCGGCAGAGGCGTTTGACGACCTTGTCGGCCCCGTGCTTGGTGCGGGTGAACACCAGCGCCCGCGTGATGGTCGCGCCCTGGAGCAGATGCTCCAGCAGCACGGGCTTGACCGCCGGCTCGACGTGATAGAGGGTCTGCCCCACCGTGTCGGCGGCGGGCGACTCGGTGGCGATCTTCACCTCCACCGGTTTTTGAAGGATCATCTCCGCCAGCGAGCGGATTTCGCGGGGCATCGTCGCGGAGAACATCAGCGTCTGCCTCTGCGTGGGCAGAACGGCGATCACGCGGCGGATGTCATGGATGAAGCCCATGTCCAACATGCGGTCGGCCTCGTCCAGG
>CAZYDC010000342.1:0-5943 GCA_964646065.1 uncultured Planctomycetaceae bacterium
CGGGGGCTGCGCTCGAAGACTCGCTGCGCCCCCGGCCAAATCCTTTTGGCCCCTTCGGGGCGAAGACAAGAGCCCTGTAACATTGCTACAGTGTCCAATTCCGCTCCAAAATCCTTTTTGAAGGCGAAACCTTGTTTTGTAATATCGGTTTTGAGAGCAGAGATCACAGAGACCTATGCCGCAAGAAACAAGCAAAGGAAAGCCCATGTTCAAAGCAAAACGCCGTTCGTCGATTATCCTGATCGTGACCCTGAGTGCGGTTTTGTGCGGGGCCATCTCGCTTTCAATGGGCGCCGATGCCTGGTGGCCGGAACGGGCGCAGTTCAAGCCCTCCGGCGGGGCGTTCCGCGAGAAACTCTCGCCCGAAAAAACCTACGTCTACGACGCCTCCGACGCCAAACTCATCGTACCGGGCGATTCCGCCTCGCTGACCGACGTCAAGGCCGACAAGTACGCCGACGGCGCGGAATTCGTCTCGATCCCCGGCGAACTCCGGGCCGCCTGGACGCTGGGCAAGATTCCCGCAGGCAAGTATTGGCTGGGCGTGCAAATCCACAGCGGCGACGATAAGTGGCCGGACCTGACCCAGAGCAACTGGGCGTACACCACGCGTGTCAACGGCATGGCCTACGACTTCACCAGCATGACCGGGCCGGTCAACGTGGCCGAAGGAAGCTACGCCTCGGAAATGTTGTCCACCGACGCCATCGACCTGAAGGAAGGCGACCGCATTACCGTCATGGGCAACTATAATCTGGGGTTCGTGGGCAAGCTCACGCTTTACACCACGCAGCCCAAGCGCGGGGTGATCTTCCGCACGCCGGGCTATCTCACCAGCGGCCGGGCCGACATCTGGGACAGCAAGATCAACATCAACCTCAAGCCCGCCGGACAAAAGTCCGCCGCCGAGTTTTTCATCCGCAACACCGCCAACGCCGCGCAGGAACTCAAGGTCGATATCCGCGTGGCCGACTATTTCGGCAAGACCGTCGCCACCAACACGCAAACGGTTACGCTCAAGGACCTCGCCGGCCTCAAGGGCCAGGTCGAGTTCGAAGCCGGCGATTCGCCGCGCTATCGCGCGACCATGACCATTCGCGGGCTGGGCGGCCTGGAAAAGACGACCAGCACCGCGGCCAATGCCGAGGTCTGGCAGGGCAAGCAGCAGACCGCCAGCCTGGACGGCCAGTGGCAGCAGACTCGCGTGCCGGACGTGATCGAGATCGGCCAGGCGCCGGATGACAAGGCCCAGTGGATGCCTTACTACGTGCCCGGCATAATGATGTTCGGAGCGTTCAAGGACCTGCCGCCGGGCCTGAAGGACATCCACGTCGGCTGGGCCAAGAGAACCTTCGAGGTGCCCGAGCGGATGAAGGGGCAGCGGATTTTCCTGAACTTCGAGCGGCTGGCCGAGGAGGCCGTCATCTACGTCAACGGGAAGAAGGTCGGCGCCCATTACGGCCTGTACTTCCCCGAGGAGTTCGACATCACGTCGGTCGTGCATCCGGGCGCCAACGACTTGCTGGTCGGGATTCGCGACTTCACCTGCTACATCGACCCGGCCGTGCTCAAGGCCAACGGCCCGAAGGACACCGGCAATTGCTTCGCCCAGGCGATCGCGCCGACCTTCGCGCATCACTACGGGCAGAACGGCATTATCGGCCACGCCCGCCTGGTGTCGCGAGGCGAGGTCGCCGTCAGCGAGGCCTACGCGTCCACCTCGTTCCGCAAGAGCGAGATCAGCGTCGAAGTCACCGTGACCAACAGTTCGGCCGCGCCGCGGAAAGTCTCCGTGCAGCCGGTCGTCAAGGATGCCGGCAAGGACACGCTGACGCTCAAGGCCCAGGACGTCGAGGTCCCGGCCGGCGGCAGCAAGGTCGTTACGTTCGCCTCGGCCTTCCCCAACCCGCATTGCTGGTTCCTGGAGGACCCGCACTTCTACGAGCTGTCGGTGTCGCTGCTCGAAGACGGCAAGGCCGTCGATGAATCCCGCACGCGGTTCGGCTTCAAGGAATTTTACGCCCAGGGCGGCCTGTTCACGCTCAACGGCAGGCCGGCGAAGGTTTCCTCCATGCCCCGGGCCGAAGGCGGTTCGTTCAACCGGCACACGGCCCCGTCCGTGGACGACCTGTTGGAAAATGACGAGCGGGGTTACATGACCTCCTTCGCCTCGCCCTGGTGCGTGGGCCCGCGCGAGTTCAACCTGGACTCCGACCTGTACTGGAAGAACGCGGAAGAATTCGCGCAACACATCATTCACGGCCTGCGAGGCCACCCGAGCATTTCGATCTGGGAGGCCTCCAACGAGTTCTTCTGCTTCTGCTTCACCATCGGCAGTTCCGCGCAGGGCGGCGCCATTCAGCAAGGCAAGCGCCGGCTGTCGCACCTGGGCGAAACGATCCGCCAGGCCGACCCGACCCGAATGATTCTCTTCTCCTCCGACGGCGACTTGGACGGCTGGAACGATCTGTGCAGCCTGCACTATCCGCGCGACGACGAGCCCCTTACCCGAAGCTCGTCGTCCTTCATCCCCGACGCCTACTTCTGGCGCCCGCTGAACAAGCCGTTCACCATCGGCCAGGACCTGCCCGTCGAGTCCGGCGCCTCGTTCCCCATGACCCTGAAATACCGCGCCAAGCCGATCATGATGGATGAGATCGGGCAGTTCAGCATCAACGTCGCGGACGACCCGACCATCGTCGGCGGCGAGGAACCCTACCGCTCGCACGTCTCGGGCTGCTGCTACTGGCAGTCCGTCGTGGACGGCTACATCCTCGACGGCGCCCGCGACCTGGAGGCCTCGCACTATCAGCCGTGGTCGCACGCGGAGCAGATGGGCACCAGCGTGCTCACCATGCCGCTGCGATGCGTGCTGCCGCTGGACTACATGGGCCAGTGGCGAAGCGGCCAGGAGGCGTGCTTCCAGGCCAACGTTCACCACGACATCCTCTGGCCCGAAAAGATGACCGTCCGCTGGGCACTGCGCGAGGCGGACGGCAAATCGCTGAGCGTCCGCGAAGGCGCTCTGGCATGGCGGGGCTATGAACTCAGCGACCCGGGCGGCAAGCTGCTGCTGGAAGGCACGCTGGCCGACCGCGAGTTCGCGCCCTCCGAACTGCTGCGCACGCAGATCAAATTCACCCTGCCCGCCGTGGACAAGGAAACTCGCTGCCGCTTCGTCACCGAGGTGCTGCAAGACGGCAAGATCGTGTTCTGCCGCGACAAGAACCTCGTCATTTATCCCGCCAAGGCGCCGGCCGTCACGCTGACCAAACGTTTCGGCCTGTTCGACCCTGCCGGCAAGGCCGGCAAGGCGCTGGACCTGGTTGGCGCAAAGCCCGCCAAGGTCGAGAGCGTCGATGAGGCCACGCTGGCCAACCTGGATGTTTTGCTGGTCGGCCCCGACGCCGTGACCGCCGAGGTCGCCGAAAAAATCGCCGCGCCCGTCCAGGCCTTCGTGGCCAAGGGCGGACGCGTGGTGGTCTTCGAGCACGATCAGCCGGTGCGCTGGATGCCCTACATGCTCAACGCGGACAAGGTGCGGCAGACCAGCTTCGCCTTTGGGCGCGTGTACGACCATCCGATCCTCAAGGGCATCGAGTTGGAAGACCTTCGCCTCTGGCGCGACGACCGCATCGTCTCGCGGCACGATTACCTCAAGCCCAGCCGCGGCGCCTGCCTGCCCATCATCGACGCCGGCGGGACCATCGGCCTGGAGTGGACCCCCATGCTCGAGGTCTTCTTCGGCCAGGGCAGCTACGTGCTCAGCCAGATGCTTCTGATTACCAAGGCCGACGTGGACCCCTGCGCGGCCAAGCTGCTGGCCAACACGCTGGAATATGCCGACGGGCCCCTGTACCGCAAACCGCAATCCGTGGCCCTGCTGGCGACGGAAAAGTCCTCGCTGGCCCTGCTGATGGACCGCCTGTCCGCCGACGTGAAACGCGTCGGGCCCGAGGTCCAGGAGGATGTCGGCGTCAACCACGGAATCATCGTGGACGCTTCCGAGGAGGCGACGATGGACCGCGCCCCCGGCGTCATCGAGGCGGCGCGGGCCGGCTCGGTCGTGCTGGTCCACCGCATGACCGACAAGACCGTCGCCGCCTGGGCCAAGGCGCTGGGCGCCCGACTGGAGCTGCGCGAGATCAACGATTACTATCGCGGCCGCGCGGTCCGCGCCGACTGGAGCCCGCTGCTCGAAGGCCTGTCCATGCACGAGTTCCACTGGCACCAGTCCGCCGGCGGCGACGATTCGAGCTTCGCGCTCAACTACCGAATCGCCGAACTGGCCCATACCGAGATCGTCACCGACGCCCCCGGCGCCGTGCAATGCACGCACCCCGCCATCTTCGTCAGCGTGCCCGTGGGCAAGGGCGTGGTCATGTTCGACCAGGGCAACTGGGACACCGCCGGTGACATGGTGGGCAACTACTCCCGCCGCATCGCCAGCACGCTGGTGACGAACATGGGCGGCAGCTTCAAGGCCGTGCCGCCCGCCCGCAAGGTCGATGGCCCGCTCGCCTACGTGCCGATCGACCTGACGAAGTTCGTCAACCGCCCGATGGCCGACGAAGTCGCCGACGACGGCGAGGGCGGCTGGAGCGACCAGGGCCCGCGAATCGACGGCCGCGAATTCCCCACCGGCCGCGTCATGGCCAAGGGCATTCCGTTCCTCATCGGCGGACCCAAGCCGGTCAAGCCCACCGAAAAAAGCGTGATCGTCCTCAACGGCGCCCGCTTCAAGAAACGCTGCCCCGAGGTCGACGGCATCCCCGTGGGCCTCTCGGCCGAAACGCTCTGCTTCCTGCACACCGCGGCCTGGGCCGGCGAATCGGCGCCGATCATGAGCTACATCGTCCACTACGACGACGCCACCTTCGAGGAAATCCGCGTCGTCAGCGGCATCAACATCAACGACTGGTGGCTGCCGACGGGCGACCGCGACTTCCTGGATGAAATGCCCGGCGTCCACACGCAGGTCGGGCTGATCGCCGAAAACCCCACCTTCGAGTGCGCCGGCGTCTACCTCATGGAGTGGATCAACCCGCACCCCCAGAAAAAGATCGCCACGATCGACTGCGTGTTCCGCCAGGACAAGGACACATCATCGGCCACGCCGATCATCCTGGGCATTTCGGTGGGCGTCAAGGCCGACAAGTCGGCCCCGGCCGAAGGCCCCAAGGGCGACACGGCCAAGGCCACCGCGCTGACCAAGCAGGCCGAAGAACTCATGGCCAAGAACACCTACGACCCGGCCGTGGACCTGCTCCAGCAGGCGCTGACCGCCGACCCCAATTGCGGCCGCGCCGCGTTCATGCTGGGCCGAGCCTACCGCATGAATAAAAAGTTCCCCGAGGCCATCAAGGCCTACCGCGTCGCCACCGGACTGCTGCCACAGAGCACCGAACTGCTCAACGAGTTCGCGCAAATGCTCGAAACCCAGGGAAAGCGAATCCAGGCCTCGGCCGTCTATCGCCAATCCCTGCGAGTCAACTGGAACCAGCCGCCGATCATGGACGCGGTGAATAGATTGAAGTAGAGCGTAAAGCGTGAAAAGCGGGGACTGAGATCGATTCCGTCTTCGGAATCGGTGTCTGTCCCCGATTTTCACGCTGCCGAGCGGCAGGACCATGCCGCGCGGTGAATCTTCGGAAACAGCGAACCGCAGAATATCGAACAATCGAACCGCAGAATGACGAAGTAAAGAGTCGGAATCCCAACTCTGCACTTCCGCCTTCTGCGGTTCTGCTGTTCGATATTCTGCGGTTCGCCGTGTCTTCGTCCCGCATGGGGCGCGAGTCTTGTGGCACCCCCAAGTCTTCTTGGGGGTGTCATTGCTGGGAACGCCGATCTCCCGATCGGCTCTTCGGGCATTTCGGGGAAGGCCAAACCCGAGATTGGCGATGGAGGAACAGAAAGAAACAGAAAGAGCCAATCGGGAGA
>CAZYDC010000343.1:0-5900 GCA_964646065.1 uncultured Planctomycetaceae bacterium
CGATGCGGGTGCTGGAACAGGGCCTGATCGACTTCGCCGGCTGCGCGATGGTCATCAGCCACGACCGGTTCTTTTTGGACCGAATCTGCACGCACTTGCTGGTGCTCGAAGGCGGCGGCAAGACGCGCTGGTTCGAGGGCAACTTCGCCGCCTACGAAGACGCCGTCGCCGCCGAGAACCCCGACCGCCTGGCCCACCGCCGAGGAAAGTACAAGCGGCTGACCCTGCGGTAAGGGTCACGCCTTTCCGCGACAAGCTCACCCCCGGCCCCAACGCACGACGCGACTTGGGCGTTCTCTCAGAATAAAAAAAGCCCACCGGCAATATCCGGTGGGCTTTTCCATTGGTCATTGCGATTGGTTATTTTCGTGCTTTAGCGCGAATGTCGAGCAGGTTCTTCATGACGTTTGAAAGGTTGCCCTTCCAACCCGTCGTGCCGAAGGCGTCGTGGAGTTGCTTGTAGAGCGCGTAGATCTCTTTGTAAACCGCGTGGGCCTTGGGGGCGGGTTTGAAGACCTTGGGCTTCAGGCCGGTCATGGCTTTTTGGGCGGCGGCGAAGTTGGCGAATCCTCCGGCGGACTTGCCCGCGACAACCGCGCCTGCGATGGCCGCTCCCAGGGCGCAGGTCTGGGCACTGCGGGAGACCTTCATCGGTCGGCCGGTCACGTCGGCGTAGATCTGCATGACCAGCGGGCTCTTCTCGGCGATGCCGCCGCAGTTGACGATCTGCCGCACCTTCACGCCGTACTCCTCGAAGCGGTTGATGATCGTCAGGGCGCCGAACGCGGTGGCCTCGACCAGGGCGCGGTAAATCTCGGCAGGGGTGGTGTAGAGCGTCTGGCCCAGCAGCAGCCCGGTCAATCGCTGGTCCACCAGGATCGTGCGGTTTCCGTTGTTCCAGTCCAAGGCCAGCAGGCCCGAGGCGCCCGGGGCGAGTTTGGCCGCGGCGGCGGAAAGGGACTCGTGGTCGCCGCTCTTTCCGTGCGGCTGGATGTAGTTGACGAACCAGTTGAAGATGTCGCCGACGGCCGACTGCCCTGCCTCCAGGCCGAAGTAGCCCGGCAGGATCGATCCGTTGACGATGCCGCAGAGGCCCGGAATGTCGGCGAGCTTTTTGCCTACCGGCGAGACCATCATGTCGCAGGTGCTGGTGCCGATGATCTTGACCAGCGTGCCGGGCTCGATGCCCGCGCCCACGCCGCCCAGGTGTGCATCGAACGCGCCCACGGCCACCGGAATGCCCGCCTCCAGCCCGGTTCGCCTGGCCCAGGCCTCGGTGAGGAACCCCGCCGCCTGGTCCACCGAATATGCCTTGGCGGCCAGGCGGTCGCGCAGTTGGCCGAGCTTCGGGGCCAGCTTGGACAGGAAGGCCTTGTCGGGGTATCCGCCCCAGTTGTCGCTGAACATGGCCTTGTGCCCGGCAGCGCAGACGCCGACCTTGATGACGCCCGGGGCCTCGGTTCCGCAGAGCATGGCCGGGATCCAGTCGGCGATTTCGACCCAGGTATGGGCCGCCGCGAACACCTTGGGGCTGGTGCGCAGGCAGTGGAGGATCTTGCTGAAGAACCATTCGCTGGAGTACGTTCCGCCGCACTTGGCGAGGTACTCGGGGCGCATCTTGGCGGCCATCGCGGTGATTTCGGCGGCCTCGTGTACGCCCGTGTGATCCTTCCACAGCCAAGCCATGGCGGCAGGGTCGCTCGCGAACTTCTTGTCGAACGCCAGCGGTGTGCCGTCGGCGTCCACGGGCAGCGGCGTCGAGCCGGTGGTGTCCACGCCGATGCCGATCACCTCGCACGGGCAGAAACTCTTGACGTGCTTGGCCGCGTCGGCCAGCGCGCCCTTGATGGCATGTTCCGCGCCTTGCACGTAGTCGTCAGGATGCTGCCGCGCCAGGTTCGGGTCGCGCGAAAGAATCACCCCGGCCGTGCCGTGCTGATAGTTCCACACGGCCGTGCCGACCTCCGCGCCGTTGGCGACGTTGACGACAATCGCGCGGGCCGAGTTGGTTCCGTAATCCAGACCGATTGCGTACTTGGGCATGTCAATTCACCTTTCGTTTTCATAGAAACAACAACGGCATCCACAAAGAGCACCGAGATCACCAAGAGCACCAAGAACAGAAATACAGGTCAACAACGGCCAAGGCTAACATGCTCTTTTGTTAACTTCTATCCTTTTGATTTGTTTTCTTGGTGCTCTTGGTGTCCATTGTGCTCTTGGTGATGGCCGTTTTTAGGCTCGAAAGCCTCGGTTATTTCTGTTCTTTCGCCGCGCCCGCGACGAGATCCGGGGCCAGCATTCCGATCGAGGTCAGCACGATCTTGGTTCCCACGCCGTCCAGGGTCGGCTTGGAGAAATCCATGGTCTGCTCTTTGGAGAGCGTGAAGGGCACCAGCAGGTAGACCGGCAGGAAGATGTGCCTGGCCTTGCCGCCTTCGACCAGCGCGGCACCGATACTCATCGTCTCCTTGCCGTCGGAAACGGTGGCGAGCATTTGGATGTCGGGGTCTTCCGAGAGCACCTGCAACTCGCATCGCGGCGTGGTCCAGCCGGCGATATTGGGATTGTTGACGAACTTCAGCGGCTCGGCCCCCAGAGGTTTGGCCATCGCGCCCGCGAACGCGATGGCGACCTTGTCCACGATTTTCTGGTTGGGGTCGCAGTAGGTCATCGACACCGGCAGGACGTTGCGGTTGGCGGGCTTCAAGGTCGCCGAGAGCTTTCCCAGCAGGCCTTTGTCCCGCCCGCCAAACCAAAGAAAGCGGCCGCCGGAGTCCGCGTACTTCTTGAACGCGGGTTCGGAGAAATCGTAACTGCCCGAAGAGATCACCAGGACGGGCATCTTATCAACGGCGGGCAGGCCGTCTTTGACCACTTTCCGGATGTCCAGCGCGACATAGGGGATGTTGGCGGCCCGCAGGGTTCGCATGATGGAGGCCTGGAACACGCATCCGCAATAGCCGAATTCGGCGTAGCCGGGCGTTTTGGAGGGTTCCACCAGCACGCCCACCACCGGGCCTGCCGGGTGGCTGTCCAGCGTGCCCTCGTACACGGTGTCGTGCGCCAGCGGCTTGGACTCGAAGAATTCCTGACATGCTTTTTCGGCCTGGGCGATCAGCTTGTCGTTCAGCTCGACGGGCTTCTTCTGCTTGGCGTATTCCCACGCGCTGACGACGGCGTCGGCGGTCATCTGCACTCCGACGGCGCCCAGTTCGGCCATGGCCGCCATCGCGTCGTCCAGGACCTCCGGCTTTTCATTCACGTTGTACGCGGCGGCCATCCGGCACTGCCGCTGGGCGGCGAAATCCTGGCCGGTGTAGATCATCGTCATCATTTTCTTCAACGTCACGGCGGGGTCGTCGGACATCGACTTGGGCGTGTAACCCTCCATCGCCTTCTTGAGCTTATCCAGCCCCGCCTGGGTCGCCTCCAGTTGCGACAGATCGCCCAGACCGCCTGCGCACTTGATCTTGTAATGCCGCACCTCCCACAGGTAGGCGTTCAGGGCCGTGTGGCTGTAGTGGTCGCCGATCGCGTGGACGAGGCAGCCCATCCACACGGCGGCGCGCGAGGGATTGTTGTCCCGAAACGCCCGGCTCAGGAGCACAAAGCAGATGGTCGAGTCATGCGCGCCCTGGGGGCCGATGCTGCCCAGCGTGTTTCTTTTAAGGTACTCGACCGCGTCCTTGCCGATCAGGTCCTCGGTGAGCTTGGAGTAATTGTCGGGATACTCGCAGTATTCGCGCAGGATCTTCGGCCACAGGTCCGCCGGAATGTAATCCACGATCTCCTTGGGCAGTGCATCCTTGAGCATCCTCGCCTGCGTGAGGTGTCCGGAGCCCCAACCGTACGCGGTAGTCGAACACCCAAGAACCGCCAAGGCCGTCAGAGCAAAAATCGCCCGCCGCAGATCCCACGTGGAATTGCTTATTCTCATATCCCTTCCTGTGATTCGTTTCCGAAAGAACAACAACGGCAATCGCCAAGAGCACTAAGACCACCAAGAGCACGAAGAACAGAAACGCAGATCAGCATCCGCAAAAACAAGCATACTCTTTTCTTCGTTTACTTATCCGCTTTTCTTGGTGCTCTTGGTGTCCTTCGTGCTCTTGGTGATATCAATTCTCACATTTCAAAGAAGTTCTCTCCGCAATAACGCACGTTGGGCGGCAGGGGGGCGTTGATGTCGCAGACGCCCAGGAGCTTGACCGCGTCGAAGAGGACCTTTCCGACCTTCTCGAAGGCGACCGCGCCGTGGTGCGGGAAGCCCTTGGCGATCAGGACGTGGCGGTAGAAGCGGGCGAAGTTGGGAATCGCGAAGATGCCGATCCCGCCGAAGCTTTCGGGATTGATGTCCAGCACGTTGCCCTCGGCGACGTAGCTGACCAGCTTGTTGTCCACGTTGCCCTGGAGTCGGAAGAAGGTGATCGGGCCGGGGCGAATCTGGCCTTCGAGCGTGCCGCGGCTGATGTCGGCCTCGGGGACGCCCGGTTCCATCAGGCGCTTCATAATCATCTGGAACTTCAGGGCGCAATTCTTCATGCAGCAGGAGGGCGTGTTCCCGCAGTGGAAGCCCATGAACAGATCGGTGAAGGTCGCGCCCATCAGGTCGGCGCCCTTCTGGATGAGGTCGGCCGGGACGGTGTTGTTTATGTCCAGCAGGGTGGCCGGTGCGTCGGTGGCGAGTTGACAGATGTACTCGCTGACCGCGCCGTAGATGTCCACCTCGCAGGCGACCGGTATGCCCTTGGAGGCCATGCGGCTGTTGACGTAGCAAGGGGCGAACCCGAAGTTGCTTTCAAACGCGGGCCAGCACTTGTCCGCGAACACGGCGAACTGGCGGCTGCCCAGGTTGGCCTCGGCGAATCGCTTCAGGGCCACTTCCAGCCGCGCCATCTTGGGCAGCAGGTCAGGCCATTTCGCGTCGGCGCCGAGTTCGGCGGCCATTTCCTTGGCGACCTTCTTAACGGCCGCGTCCTTCTCGTCCACGGCCTTGACCAGTCCCAGCAGGTCCAGCTCGCTGTTCTCCATGACCTCGATGCCCAGGTTGTAGAGCGGGCGGATCGGGGCGTTGCAGGCGAAGAAGTCCTGCGGGCGCGGGCCGAAGCCGAAGACCTTCAGCGCCTGGATCCCCAGCACCACGCGGGCGACGGTGGCGAAGTGGGCGATCTTGACGGCCAGTTCGCCCGGCAGCCCGACGGGCATCTGCGGGATGTAGACGCTCAGGTTGCGCAGGGCGAAGTTGTACGAGGCGTTGAGCATTCCGCAGTACGCGTCGCCGCGGTTCTCGACGAGGCTGGAGCGGTCCTCCTCGCTGGCGGCGCAGGCCATCACCGGGCCTCCGAATTTCTGGGCGAAGATCGCCAGCGGGCCTTCCGGGCCGAAGTTGCCCAGGTAGATGACGGCCGCGTTGCAACCGGCCTCGCGGGCCTCCGCCAGCGCCTGCATGGCCTGGGCCTCGGTCTCGATGATGGTGGGGCAGGCGAAGACCTTGACGCCGACCTCCTTCAAGGCGGCCACCAGCGTCTTGCTGCGGCGAACGGTGATCTCGCGGGGGAAGCAGTCGCGGCTGACGCCGACCAGGGCTAACTTGACTTTCGGTGAGTTGGGCATATTCGCCATTTTCATTCTCCAGTTAAAGGTATTGGTTTGAGGACAGGGCAATATACTACGGTTGGGGTGATATGTCTTCAAGGGGCAACGACGAAGAAACGGCAAACCACGGAACATTGGAACAGCAGCCATTCATGTCCGCTCAACGGACACCCTAAACCATGAAAACGCAATGTTAGTCGCTGAGGTCGCTGAGAAAGCTGAGAAATTCAAAGATAGGAATGAATGCGAAAATACAGAAAGAGAACTAATTTCTTTTTTCCGGTTCTAATCCAATTTAAGTG
>CAZYDC010000344.1:0-5890 GCA_964646065.1 uncultured Planctomycetaceae bacterium
CCGATCCATCTGGCCCGCATCGACCGGCAGGTCCACGGCCTTGCCCGTGTAACCTGAAATGTAGATCGCGTTGGAGATTTCCAATTCGTTGATGGCCTCACTGCCGGGGCAGATCAGTTCGTCGCCCTTGAGCAGGTGCCTCGCAAAGTTGCGAGTGATGTTGATGTGTTTGCCTTCGGGCTCGACCTTCCAGGTGACGTCTTCCCACTGGAATTTGGGCATCTCGAAACCGTTGGGGCAGGTCATCAGGTGCTTGGCCAGCGGGGTTTCGAGGCGGCCGAACTTCAGTGAATTGCCCTGGGCCAATAGCGCCCCCTTGTCGCCGGAGATCATGAACTGATCCATGCCGGGCGCCTCGGCCGTGGTTGCGTAAATGTAGCCGATCTTTCCGCCCTTGTACTGGCAGATGGCGTTGGCGGTATTCTCGACTTCGATTTTGTGCAGCCGCGTGTCCACCGTCGCCAGCACGCGTTGCGGCACGCCGCCGCCGATCCACTGGAACAGGTCCAGGCTGTGCGGGGCCTGGTTGAGCAGCACTCCGCCGCCTTCGCCGTCCCACGTTCCTCGCCAGGTGCCGCTGGCGTAGTAGCTCTGCGTGCGATACCAGTTGGAGCACACCATCGACACGCGAAACACCTCGCCCAGTTTCCCGCTGTCGACGAATTCCTTCATCTTCATCATGATGCCGCGCGTGCGCTGCATGAACATGCAGCCCAGCGCCACCTTGTGCTTGCGGCACTGTTCGATCATGGTGCGCGCCGCGCCGACGGTGACGGCCAGCGGTTTTTCGCACAGCACGTGCAGGCCCATCTGGGCGGCCCGGACGGTCATCGGGGCGTGCCAGTAATGCGGCGTGGCCACCAGCACCGCGTCGATCAGACCCGACTCGTACATCTTGCGGTAGTCGGTGAAGTGCGGCAGGCCGTACTTCTGTCCGATCTCGGCCGCGCGATCCGGCAGTATGTCGCACACCGCCCCGGTGCAAAACGTCTTGTCCTTGGCCTGGGCGATGAACTCCACGTGCCCGCGACCCATGTTGCCCAATCCGACGATTCCGAAACGAACCTGCTTCATTCGATGTCTCCTGACACAAAAGAATCGCAGGAGTCTAAAGCGCTGCAAGCCGCCACGCAACCCAATGGCCGAAAAAGAAACGCGGCCGCCGAGGCCGTCCACCCCATCGTTTTCATTTCCAAATCTCCAGAAGAGATCATACGCATATTTTGTCGTGGCAATGCCTGCCGCCGGTCCGAATGAACTCACTGTCTGGAGATTTCCGGGACCATGGGCATTTTGTTCATCTTGTCCATCTGATTCTTCATCTCATCCTGCCAAGCGGCCTTCTGTTGGTCGGTCAGCACGTTCTGGGCCTCATCGTCGTATTTCTTGTTGAGTTCGCGGTACGTGTTGCTTATCTCGGTCGACTGCTTCCGCAGGTTGGCGATGGCATCGCTGTCGCCCGACTGGTTGGCATCCTTCAAGGCCTTCTGTATCTCCTCGGACTTGGCGCCGAAGTTATCCTGCTCCTTGTTGCGATCCTCTTCGATCCGGACGAGCCTCTTGATCTGTTCTTCGGTGAATTTGCAAACCTTGTTCATCTGACCGTATCGCGTGGTCAGGAGCATCTTGGCCTTCTGCTCGGGAGTGAGCATCTCCCCGATCCTGGCCCGGAGCTTGTTCATGATCTTCCACGGCTTCGCGGATGAATCCTTGGCCAGCTTCTCGTAGGCGTCCATGACCTTGTTCCACTGTTCGTCGGAGAGCTTGGCGCAGGAGTACGTTTGCTTGAGGGTTCTGAGGATCACGTACTCCTGCCACTTGGCCTTCTGTTCGACGGTCAGCGTCTTGTCAAGTTCCCCCTGGGACTTGGCGATGGCTTCGTACAGGGGCTTGCCGGCCTTGTTCCGCGAACTTCTGTCTTTCGCGGCCTTGACGGCCTCCTCCACATCCTTGGCGACTTTCGCCCGCCGGTCCTCGATGTCGAGAATCTTCTTTTGCTGTTCCGGCGCGAATTCGCAAACCTTGAATAGTTCCTCGTAGGTTCCAGAGCCAACGCCCGTGATGTTAACGTCCAACGGCGCCGCCGGTTGGCTGGTGGGCGACTGGCCCATGCCCGATGGCGCCGCAGGTTTCCTCGTCAGGGACTGTCCAATTGCCTGCGGCACGATCCAAACGGCCGCTATGGCGATTACCGTCAACGTCGTCTTCACGGTCATCTCTGGTCTCCTTACTTACGCGCCGGCCGGGCCGGCGTATTTTTCATTTCCGGTGTCGCCTGCATGGGGGGGGGGGCAACAGACTCTACCAGGTGTATTCGACGGTGTAAGTCAGCGTGGCCTCGCCGGGCTGGTCTTTTGCCTTGGCGGCCGGCACCGGCAGGTCCCAGACCTGCGTGAACGCGTCGAGCTTTTCGCCCTTGACCGAGCTTTCCATGATGCGCCAGGTCTGGCAGCGATAGAGCGGTTCCTTCACGCGCACGACGATGGCCTCGGTCTTGTTGTTGGTCAGCTTGATCTCGAAGCTCTCGGACATCCACTTGCGGCCGCCCTCGACCTTGAAGTCGGTCTGCTTGCGATTGCCGAAAACGTCGAATGCGTTGCCCACCTGGAGGCTGAGCTTTTCATTGGCGGCCGTGTGGTCGATCTGCTCCTCACCGATGAACTCCATCGCCTTGTCGGCCGGGTCGTGCTTGTACAGGCGGATCTTTCCCGCCGGCAGGGGAATGCCCAGCTTGTTGGATTCCTTGTTCTCGAACTCGATGAAAACGGCGACCTTCTTCTCGCTGGTCAGGCCGTAGCCGGCGTCCTGCATGACGCCGCCGAACCATCGCTGGCCTTGCGGGGAATACAGGTATTTCTTCTGGACCTTCATGCCGGCCACGGGGGTGAACATTTCGAGTTGCTTGATCTCGTTGTCGGCCACGGTGGAGGGCCTGGGCAGCGAGTACATGTGGTATTCAAAGAAGGCCTTCCTGCATCGGCAGGCCGCCGGACATACGGCCTTCGGCCTGGAAGTTCCCCGGCATGTTCGGCGCCGGCGGCATATTTTCGACCCGCCGCACGTCTCCGGCGATGAACTTCATCTTGGCGTCGCGGTAGGTTTTCCCGGAGTGGTTCTCCATGCTGACCCATCCGGTCAGGTCGGCCGTGGCGTCGTCACCGTCCAGCACCAGGACGTATTCCGCGTGCCAGTTCACTCCGCCGGTCTGGTAGCTGACCTCGGCCAGTTGCTTGCCGGGCTTCTGGGTAGCCACCTGCCACAGGAGCGTGGGCTTGGTCAGCAGGCCCTCGGGCAGCGCCTTGAAGCGGATGTCTCGCACGTTGTCGGCCCGCTGGATCATGACCAGGTTGCCGTCCTTCTCCTTGAGCACCAGTTGCCCGGCGTCGAAGGACATCAGCGTGCCGGAGTAGTGCGCAGGCTCGGCCTTGTCGCCCTTGCCGCCGGCGATGACTTCCAGCTCGTTGTCGATGTACTTCTGGAGGAGCTTGTCGGCGTTGACCAGGTCGAACTGGTAATTCTGCTCGAGCAGTTTGGCGTCGGGGTCGGTGAGGCTCTTGAAATGCACGGTGGTGGCGTCGATCTGCTGGGCGACGTCGCGGAACTGCACCCGCCCGTCGGCCGCGATGTCCAGCGTGCGGACATCCCGCACCACGCCGTATCCGCCGTTGTACACGGTGACCGACACGCCTTCCTTGTTGTCCTGCGACATCACCGGCAGGGCCATGGCTGCAACTATCATCAGACTCGTCAGTATCTTCTTCATCGTTTGTTCCTTTCATGAACAATGCTCGCTAATTCGTCCGTTGTAGCCGGCATTCGGGATTCGGGAGTCGGGATCGGACTTTCATCATTTCTGCCCGAATCCCGAAACCCGGATCCCGAATCCCGCGGCTTTGGCTCTTTCAGTCCGCCACCGCTTTGCGTGTCGTAGTCGTAGGCGAACGTGATCTTCTCTTCCGTGTTGGCCTTGAGGGGCACCTGGATTTCGATCCAGCCGACATCGCGAATGTGCCACGGCCGATTGCAGTCGAACTTGCGCGTGGTGTTGGGCACGCGGACGATGGCCGTGACCGTCACGTCGTAGTCCTTGTGATTTCGCAGACTGTACTCGCCCGAAATATGGTGATCCGTGTCGCTGTGCTTCGCGTCGGTCGTCGTGCTGGTGCAGGCGATGTCGAAGGCGAAGCCCCAGCCGAGGCGGAGCTTTTCGTTCAGCGGCGTGTGGTCGATGGTCGCCTGCGAGACGTACGTGTCCTCGCCGTCAGGCCCGGGGGCGTACAGACGGATGACGCCCTTGGGCAGCGGCTTGCCCAGGCCGTTGGCCTCCGTGTTCTTGACCTCGCTGACAACCTGGGCGGCCGTGCCATTGATGCTCGGGTCGTACACGTACGTTCGCGTCAGCTTCACGCCGCTGCCGCTGACCAGATCGATCTGCTTGGTCTCGGCGTTGCGGAGCGTCGTCGGTCGGCCCAGCGTGTACAGGTGATACTCGAAGAACGACTTCTCCTGGAACGACAAAGCAGCGTCATCCTTTTGCTCGGCCTCGGCCAGTTTTTCAATTCTGTGCACTTGGCGAACATGTTCGATCAGGTTCACGTCTCCGGCCATGAGTTTGAGTTGGGCTTTCTCGTAGGTCACGCCGGAGTTGTTGGTCACGGTGGCGTACCCGACGAGATCGGCGGTGTCGGTGATCTCGGGGAAGGCAATTGCGGATTGCGGATTGCGGATTGCGGATTGTCCGGTCGTTGCGATTTCGTTCTTCGCCTTTGCCGTTTCTTCGCCGTTACGCCCCACGCTCAACGCCCCACGCGCCACGTGCAGCTTGAGCACATAATCCGCCCGCCAGGTCAGCCCCGCCGTCATGTAGGCGACCTCAAACTGCTGCTGGCGGTCGGCATTGTTCTGGAGTTGCCAGACCAGCGTGGGCTTCGCCAGCAGGCCGTCCGGCAGCTTGGCGAAGGTGATGGTCTGCACCTGCCGGCGCGAGGTCGTCTGCGGGCCGGGCGGCGAGGTCTTTTCATCCACAACCGCCGGCCGGAGGGTCTGAATGACCAGGTTATCGTCATCGAAGCTCAGCAGGTTGCCCTCGACCTTGTCGCCGTTCTTCATCGTAATCGCGATGGGCTCGTCGATGTATCGTTTGAGTATCGCCCCGGCCGAGGCCAGGTCGTACTGGTAGTTCTGTTCGAGGATCGCCAGGCCGTCGGGGTGGTCCAGCCCGCGAAGGCGAACGGTGTCCGGCTCGATGATCGTGGGCACGTCGTCGAACCGCACCTCGGTGACACCCTGCTTGAGGTTCTTGACCAATCGCTGGTCGCGCACCAGGGCCAGCCCCTGCCAGCCGTCCGCCCACTGCGGCGCCGACAGAATCGTCAGCGAGATCCCGGTTCGCGTAATTTCGACCGGGCCGGTGGCGGCGGAAACGGTATTGGTCGTGGGCCCGACAAAGCTGAGGATCGCGGCCGCAATGAGAATCGCCGCGGCGGCCGAAAGAGGAACAAGAATGCGAATCGGCCGGCGCGGGGCAACATGTGGCGCGGGCGTCTCGCCCGCGTGTGTCGCGGACATCTTGTCCGCGTCTTGTTGTTGCCGTTGCTGTCTTGGCTGTTCCGGAAGCAAGGCCTCGGACGCAGGCGAGACGCCTGCGACAGACGAGGGCGGGACGCCATCGGCACACGCGGGCAAGATGCCCGCGTCACGAACAGGCGGCTCGCCCAGCCGTGCCTGGGCCAGTGCGGCGCGGGCGTGGCGGAGCTTGTCCATTTCCGCGCGGCAATCGTCGCACTGGGCAAGGTGGTCCAGCGTCGCCTGCCGTTGGTCGGCGGGCAGCTCGTCGTACAGCAGGTCCAGAAGTTGTTCTTTCGCTTGCTGGCAGTTCATGTCATCGACT
>CAZYDC010000345.1:0-5878 GCA_964646065.1 uncultured Planctomycetaceae bacterium
GTCGTGCGCGTAGACCATTCCGGCATGATCGGCCAGGTCCACCAATCCGCGCAGGGCCGCGTCTCGCGTGCGGGCCTTTAGCGGCGCGGCCAGGCCGTTCGGCGGAATCAGCGGGGCGATCAACATCGCCTCCTCGTCGAACCCGTGGTGCCGGCTGACGCCCTTTTCGATGCCCGCCAGACGCTGGCGGGGCAGTTTGTGCATCTGGGCTTCGACCCAGTGCTCCACGTCGCCTTTGCGGAACACAAATCCCTTGGCCGTCTTGCGGCAGGGGATCGCCCCGCGCGACGCCAGCTTGTTCAGCTCGCGCAAATCCATGTGCAGGTAATCGGCCACCTGCTTCTCGTTCATCTGTTCGTGAGGCATCTTGGCACCTCTGCACCGTCACGGTATCAGCGAAAACCGGCCGGAGTATCTACAGATTACACAGATTTCACCGATAACTGCAAGAGAGCAACCGTTTCTAGGTTGACTTTCCCTTGCGGCCTACGTAAATTTTAATAGACGCGTAACGTGTGACTTACAACCTGCTTTTTCTCTCAAGTAGTGCCCGAAAGGAAGACCCATGCCAGAGCAAACGGGACGGTTCGAGTGGCTCAGGGCAGTGACCACAGTTTTTCTGACCCTGGTTCTTGCGCTGTTATTTATCGGGTTGGTATATTCGGTTTCGGACCTTGTCCGCAAGGGCACGGATACGTATCCCGAGAATTGGCTGTCCGTGCTGCCGTCGGTGGTGCTGGTGCTGGCGGTGCTGGCGGGCATGGTCTGGGCGGTGATGGTGTTCGGCGTGCTGCGGATCGCGCTGAGCGCCCATACGCACATCGAGGACATGGCCGGCGAGATGGGCCGGCTCGAGACGCTGCTGGAGGACCAGGCCAACTCCGCCCGCAAGCTGGTGGACCTGGCTTCGCTCAGCGACCAGGCCAAGAGCCTGCTCTACCGCGACCGCGAGGTCGAGGCCACTCGCGAGATGGTGCATAGCATGTTGGTGAGGCAGGACTACAAGATGGCCGAGGAGCTCATCGCGGGCGTCGAGAAGAGGCCCTCGATGGCGCTGGACGGCGCCGTGATGCGGCAGGAGCTCGAAACCACCAAGCAGGCGTCGATCGAAGGCAAGATCGACCTGGCCATCGGCCGTGTCGAGGAGATCATCGCCAGGGCCGATTGGCCTCGGGCGACCCGCGAGGCGGCCCGCATGAAGGCGGCCTTCCCACACAACACGAAAATCGCCGCGCTTCCGCAGCACATCGAGGAAGCCCGGATGAAGCACAAACGCGACCTGCTCCAGAATTACGGCGAGGCCGTCCGAAAGAACGACGTCGACGCCAGCATCGAACTGCTCAAGGAGCTTGACCGCTACCTCAGCCCGCAGGAGGCCGCCGCCCTGCAGGACTCGGCCCGCGGCGTGTTCAAGGCCCACCTGCACAACCTGGGCGTGCAGTTCGCCATCCGCGTCGCCGAGAAGCAGTGGAAAGAGGCCATCACCGCCGGTGAGGAAATCATCAAGGAGTTCCCCAACAGCCGCATGGCCCACGAAGTCCGCGCCAAGATGGACCTCCTCAACGAACACGCCGGCGCCGCCAAGTCGTAAGACGAGTTTAACCGCGACCCGAAGGGGAGCGCGTTGGAGTGCGCCGTGTGAAGGGCGCGCTGCACCGCTTGCGGCTTAGCATCTGTTCCTCTGACGACGGAAGAAGTTGATCCATGCATAAAGATCCGATTGTTGAAGAGGTCCGAAAGCATCGCCAGGCGCGAGCGGCTAAGTTCAATTTTGACCTTGATGCGATTGTCGCTGACGTCAGATCGCGCGAGGGAACTGGCGGTTTGAAGTTGGTTGCGCCCGGCAAACTCCGTCGCCGCAAATGGCGGTCGCCTGGCAATCGGGGGGCATCCGCAGGGAAAAAGATGCCATGATGGAGTAGGCTGCGCGAACTGACCTTATGTTGAAAACACTGCCAATCCTGCTGATCGTCTTCGTCGCCGGTTGCAGTCAGGGCCGACTGATGCAGGCCAAGGACTTCAAGGAGTTGAGCCCGGCCGTTCAATGGGTTCGCGCGCCAGGCGAACGGCCTGTATGGTTATGGCTGTTCTTTATCCCCGCCGCGGTCTCCAACGATTTCGACCAAGTCAGCTTGGGCGATGGATATCTCACCGTCGTGGAAGGCTATCGGGACTCCGAAGGCGCCACAGCCTATTCGTACGCGAAGGTCACGCGGACCATTTCGCTTCGCGACGGTTCGCTTCTGCCCCCCAAGCCCGCCGGCAAAACAAGCGGCCAAAGGCTTGCGTTCAGGGATTTCGCTTACGGATCGCGTCACGAGGCCGTTCTGCCCAACGGGCTGACGCTGATCGTGTGGGACGGGTTCCGGAAGCTCGACGGCCTGCATTCGGACATTGCCAACCTCGTCATCAGCGACGCCGGAAGCACTGCCGGAATCGCCTCGTCTCAGAAGGCGAGCGATGTTTACCCCGCGGCGACTTACTTCGACCTGGGCGGCGGAAGGATCCTGTTGGTGTTCAGCCGCTACATCTTCTGCATCGACTGCAACAATGTCAGGTTGCGGCCGACCACTCGCCCCAGTCCGTAAGGACCCCTGATTGCCTTTCAAAGCGTGCTTCTCTCTTCGCCGTTTCCTTCTTTGCCGTTTCGCTCTTCTCCCCTCGCTCCTGGCCTTTCAACTCTTCCACGGGTGTCCGATATCGCTCAGCAGTCGCATGAATCGCCGGCCGTACTCGACGTAGTTGGCATACCGCACGGCCGCCTCGCTTTGGACGGACGGGTCATGCACCACGACGGCCAAGTGGGGCTCCATGGAAATCCCGCCGTCGAAACCGCTGTCCAGCAGATCCTTGACGATGGCCCGCACGTCGCCCTGGCCGTCGCCGGGGTACGTGAAAATAGGGGACGCTACCCTATTTTCATTACAGCCGGAGGTTGGTGTCAACTTGTCTCGAGATGAAAATAGGGTAGCGTCCCCTATTTTCCACACGCCGTCCTTGATGTGAACGTACGCGACGTGCGGCTTGACTTGCTGGTAAAACTCCCATGCCGACTGCCGGGGGCAGGGCTTGGGCCTGGCCCGGTCGTCGCTGAAGATCGGGTTGCCCGTGTCGAACACGAGCTTCAGGCCGGGCACGTTCTCCAGCATCCGCAACGTGAACTGCCAGCCCATTCCGCCGTAGTTCATGCAGTTCTCATGCACGGGCGTGAGGCCTGCGTCGGCGAACAACTTCACCAGTTCGCGCAGGCGGGCGAAACGTTCCTGTTCCATCTGGTCGTCGGCCTCGCGACCGTCGAGCACGGCGTAGCTCATGATGCGAACCAGCTTGGTGCCGAGTTTCTTCATGCGCGGAACGGCCCGCCGCGCCTCGGCGAGCGAGCTGTCCGGCGGGTCGGTTATCTTCTTGCCCCAGTTGGCGATGGCCGATCCGAAGCAGTTCACCCGCACGCCGCCGGCGGCGAGTTGCTCGCACGCGCGGTCGAAATCGGCCTCCGGTAAATCGTGAATGTTCTTGCCGTCAATGTTGCGGCTCTCGATGAATTGCCAGCCGAGTTCGCGGGTGGCGCGAATCTGTCCGGCCAGGTCGTTGGCGGCTTCGTCGGCGAATCCGGTAAGGTACATAAGGGGCTCCTGTCTGGTTAACTGCATGTTACCGAACAGTAAGGTTGTCTGCAAATCGAACCCGTGCAAATGACGAATGTCGAATGACGAATGACGAATCAATAACGAGTAATCGAATCCAAAATAACCGGAGGGGCCTCGTTCGTTATTCGTCATTGGGATATTTGTCATTGATTCGTCATTCGTCATTCGACATTCGTCATTTTCCCCGTTATCCTTGGCGGCAATGCCCGGTCTCCGCAAAACGCTGATTGTCCTTCTCTTCCTCGCCTTGCCGATGGCCATGCTCTACACGCTGTGGGGCAATCCGCTGTCGGCCGGCGAGGACGACGTGGTGTATTACTACCCGCTGCGGGTCATGGTGGCCGAGCACCTCAAGGCGGGCGAGTTGCCGCTGTACAATCCGCGCGAGGCCACCGGCATGCCGCTCATGGCCGACCCGCAGACGGCCGTGATGTACCCGGCGACCTGGTTGTTCGTGGTGCTGCCGCCCAAGCTGGCGTACAGCCTGTCGATCTTCGCCGCGTTCTCGCTGGCTGGCGGCGGGGCGTACCTGTACCTGCGGCGGCTGGGACTGGTGCGGGCCGCCGCCCTGTTCGGCGGCATCGCGTTCATGTTCTGCGGATTCACGGTCGGCCACCGCGTGCATCTGTCGATGATCCAGGCGGCCGCCATGCTGCCTTGGGGGCTGTGGTGCATCGAGGGACTCAGAAGAGATTTCGGATTTCGGATTTCGGATTTCGGATTCCAGGAGGATCATGCGGTGGGGCAATCCGCAATCCGCAATCCGCAATCCGCAATGGGTGTTCGGAAAACCTTGGTGAGGTGGTTGGACCCTCGCGCCGCTCGGTCCGCACTCTGGCTGATCCCCGTCCTCTTCCTGACCATCGCCGCCGGGCACTGGCCGACGTTGATCCACATGGCCTTGGTCTGGACCGCGTACGGGCTGATTCGCGTGCGGCCGCTCTTGTCGGGCCTGGCGATGGGTGCGGCGGCGGTCGCCTTGGCGGCGATCATGGCCTGGCCGCAAATCCACATCACCTCGCAGTTCCTGGCCGAGGTAACGCGAAATAAAATCGGCTACGCGACCACCGGCGAGAACAGCTTCCTGCCCACCTCGGCCGTGCTGGACCTCATGCCGTTTTTCATGGGCACCCGGAACCCCAACTTTTTCAATCAGCCATGGTGGGGCAGTTGGCACCTCTGCGAGATGCTCGGATACGTCGGCCTGGTAACGCTCGCCTTGGCCCTTGGCGCCATGTGGCGACTGTACCGGAAGAACGGGAATCGGGATTCGGGTTTCGGGATTCGGGAACAGAAAGAAAATACGTCGAATCTCCAACCCCCGAATCCCGATTCCCGAACCCCGAACCCCGTCCCCCTGGTTCGCTGTTGGACCTGGATCATCATCGGCTCGGGCATTTTCATGCTGGGCTACTACCTGCCGACGTACAAGCTGCTGTACATGCTGCCGGTGATGGGCGTCGTGCGATGTCCCGCCCGCATGGTGCTGGCCGTCGATCTCGGCCTGGCGGTCCTGGCGGCCGTGGCGATCCATTGCGTGCTCGTCGCGCCGATGGACGACCGCGTGAAACGCCTGCGCCGAACCGTGATCGTCCTGGCCGTGGCCGTCCTGCCCCTGACCATGTTCGCGATGGTCCGGTTCTGGCAAATGGCGGGCGATTGGCTGCTCAAGGATTATCCCAACAAGTTCCCGTTCCTGCCCTTCGACGGCGGCGCCAAGGCCGCCATCCAGGCCGCGACCATCACCAACCCCGCCGTCTACGTTCCCGCGATTATGATGGCGATCACGGCCGTCGTGCTCGTGCTTTGCTTGAGGCGACGTGTCGCGGGCGTCCCGCCCGCGTCTCTTGCTGTTTCTTCTTCTTCTTCTTCTTCTTCTTCTTCTTCTTCAGAACAACAACAACAAAAGCCGGAGGCGGACGGGACGTCCGCCAGACACGCAGGCGGGACGCCTGCGTCACACGCGGACAAGATGTCCGCGTCACGAATGCTGCCGCAAGTTGCCCTGATCCTGCTGCTGCTCGTCGACCTGTTCTGGATCACGCGATTCGTGGACGTGCCCTCCGGCCGCATCGGGCCGAGCGTCGAGACCTCGCCCGCCGCCGCCTGGCTGCGGCAGCACGACCCGGACGTGAGTTCCTATCGCGTGTGGGGTTTGAGCAAGAGCTACCACGACCGCCCGGACGAGCTGCTGCTGCCCAAAACCTGCGAGGCGATGGGCTTTTCGACCA
>CAZYDC010000346.1:0-5841 GCA_964646065.1 uncultured Planctomycetaceae bacterium
CGAACCGGCGGTCCTCGAAGGCCCGCACCGCCGCGTACCGGCGAACCGTGTTCATCCAGCCGCTTCGGGTCAGCGTGTTCGTCCGGAAGTGCCGCTCGTAGAGTTGGGCCATCAACGCGTTGCCCTTGTCGTTGACGTGGACCAGGGTTGGGTCCAGCAGGTCGCTCATTTTGAGATTGTGGGCCTGGATGTACCCGATCCATTCGCGCCGGCAATCGACCAGTTCGCAATCGTATTTCTGGGCCAATGCCCGAAACAGAATCGTTGCGTCATTGTCGATCGTTTCCATGTTCTTGGCATCCCACCCGGCGACGTGCTCCGTGCGGATCATGATGTCCGCGCAGGTCTCGCGGCGCAGGTTCGACAGCACCCGCTCCCAATGATGGTCCCAGCCGCCGTAGGCGGAAAACGTGACCAGGTCGGGCCGCTCCCGCACAACATCGTGGTACATCGTCTTCATCAACCGCCAGACATTCCATCCGCCGATGGCCATGTTCACGGCCTCGATCTTCGTGTTGGGGTAACGCTCGCGCAGCCGCCGGATGAGCGTCGTGGTCCACTCCTGCCCCTCGATCGATTGGCCGTAAATCAGGATTCGCACCGGCCGGCCGGTCTGGCCGCCGGTTTCAAGCAGGCTCATCGTCCGCGACAGATGGGCGCCCAACAGGTCCTCGTGCTGGGCCGGGGGCAGCGGGGCCGTGTCGCTGAGCAGCTTGTCCCACCGGCTGGGAACGGTGCGGACCTCTTCCAGCAGCGGGGCGTCCGCAAGGTGGCCGATCTGGACTTTGACTTCGCGCGGCACGGCGTCGCCGTCCTGGAGCAGACGCACGCACAGGTAGCCCCACGAAGGCGTGGCGGCGTCGTGATCGTCCACGCGGACCAGCACGTCGTTGGGGCCTTTGCGGAGCTTGACCTTCACGTTCTCGATGTCCTGCCCGGGCCAGTGCGACCCGACGGATCGAAACACCGTCTGTCCGTTGAGCAGCACCTTGATGGAGAAGTTCCTCGTCGAACCATCCGTGCCCAGCATGAGGTGCGCGTCCATGTCTGACGGCGCCAACAACTGGCAGTACAGGTATGCCGCGCTGCTGCGCGGTTCGTTGCCCGCCGGAACGTTGAACAGGTTCACGCCCTGCGCGGTGGTCCAGGCACTGTAGATTTCCGGGGCGCTCGTCCGCACCAGCCGCCAGGTCAACTGGGCGTCGGGCAACTTGAGCGCCTTGTCCAGCGGCAACGTCAGCTTCTGCCCGCCCTGCGGTTGGACTTTTGGCGAAAAAGCCTCGCCGCCCGCGGACGCCAGCAGGTCGGCGTTCATGACCTTCTCCCACGCGTCGGGCTTGGCTTCCACCGGAATGTACGCCAGCACCAGCCACTGCGGAATTTCGCCCGCGGCGCCCAACTCGCTGGTCGATGTCCCCGTGCCCGACTGGCCGCTCGCTCCGCCGGCCAGCAGCGCCGCCGTGATGGCGAGCACTATCATGTTCTTCATTGGTCTGAACTCCTTGATCCGGGTTCGTAACCGTTCAGGTCCTTTAGGGCCTGAGTTGTGCCGCTTGCCAAGGCCTGATGCACCAACAGCAAAATAAGAATTCTTCCAGGCTAACTTGTCCACGTTCCCACATTGTGTCAAGTTCCTGCGGCCTGTCAAACGCAAATTAGAAATAAAGTGAAAATAATCGAAAACCGGTTCCATGTTCTTTTGCAAGAAAGGCTGAAGATTTCGAGAGCTGCGCCTTGGCAATGTGACGTCCGATGGCGTATACTTCGGCCGACAGGAAGCCATTCCAGTCCGTCGCGCCAAGGTGAAGAAGAAAACGTTCGCTCCGCGTAGGGCGAGCCATAGGAACATTTCAAGGCCGGTTCATGCGGAGTCCGAATCCATAACATAATTCCGTCCCCATAGGTTATCATTGCAGTTGACGACGTGCAAATGGACAAGACAAGAAAAACCGTGGTGCCGATTCTGGATCAAATCGCCCAGGAATTGGGCGTGTCCAAGAAAACCGTTTCCCGCGTGCTTGGGGGCAAGAGATCGCCGGTGTATCACAAGGCCACGGAGCGATCGCGGCAGATTCTGGAAATTGCCCGGCGGCTGAAGTACAGGCCCAACGCGGCCGCCAAGGCCGTCGTCACGGGCAAGTTCCACTGTGTCACTTTGCTCTTAAGCCCGCTCCGCGAGGAGTACAGCGTCATCATGCCGGGGCTTCTGGACGGCATGTACGACGGGCTTGCCGAGCAGAACTATCACCTCATGATGGCTCGAGTGGAGGAAACCGAAATTCAGATGCAGGCGCCGCACTCGTTGCCCAAGGCCCTGCGAGAGAACATGAGCGACGGGTTCCTGATCAACTACTTCGGAAAGACTCCGGACAGGCTTATCGAGTTGATCAAGTCCTACGACAACCCGCTGATCTGCGTGAACCTCAAGAACGACGCCGACTGCGTCTACCCCGACGACATCGGCGGCGCCAGGCAGGCCACCGAGCACTTCATCCGTCTGGGCCACCGTGGAATTGCCTACGCGCGATGCCAACAGCACGACCACTACAGCAATCGGGATCGACGGCAGGGCTACCTCCAAGCCGTTGGCGCCGCAGGCATCATGCCCCAGGTCTTTGAGGCCGAGAGCCTTCCTCCCAACGGCGGCATGGAAGCCCACCTGACCGACTTGTTCAAGCGCCCGGGTCACCCCACGGCCGTGGTGTGTTACGACTCCGACACGTCCGCGGTTATTCTGGCGGCGGCGGGCAGGGCGGGCTTACAAGTCCCGCGGGACATCTCTCTCCTGCAGTTCGCGGCGTATAAGAAGCTTGCGGACTGGCGGGTGGGAACCATGCTGCTGCCTTGGCAGCAGATCGGCACGACTGCGGTCCGGGAACTACTGGCCAAGATTGAGGACCCCCGCAGGACCTTCCCCCCGGTGGCCATCATGCCCGAGCTCCAAGAATGGAACACCGTAGCCAGACCGCCAAGCCCTTTTCCACCCCAGTGATCGCGGTACGTGCCACAATCCATGAGTGCATCGGTTTTCGCCATGATTCAAATCCGGGTAACACTTTCTCACAGGCCAGTTCGTTTGTAGTGCGCCCGTAAGGGCGTTCCCGGAAATGCCTTACGGCGTCACTACAAACGGGACGGCCTTCCTCGCGCTGAAACCCAATGTTACCCTGACTTGAACCACGCCGGTTTTTTTGATTATTTTCACCATATTCTCACTTTATTCCACCTTTGCGGTTGACAGGCCGCAGGAACGTGATACAATCTGAGAACGTGGACAATTCAGCACTGAGGAGTCTAGCTAAACATATTGCAGCAGTTGCGTCCACGAGGCCAGATTCTATTTCTGCCTCGACACGGACGGACGAATCGACATTACTTGACGTGAGTCAATTGAGCTTAGATTGGCGATTGCAGGTTCTGTTGGGCCTATTGACAAGGAGAATGAAGATGGAAACCCGTGGCCACGTTGTGACAACGTTTGGGGTTCTTTGCCTGTTGGCATTCTTGACGGCTTCTTCCTCGCGGGCGGCGACGTACACTTGGACGCCCGGCGGAGGGAACGCCACGTACAACTGGAACAACTCCGGGCTTGGTGAGAACAACTGGAACTCGGCGTTCCCCAACGCGGTCGATGACGTGGCGAACATCCAGAGCGAGACCACTTGGTGGCAGTCCCAGACCATCAACCTGGATCAAGCCGTCACGGTGGGCACGTTGAATCTCAGCGGATGGTACATGGTCCGCACGATCAATGCCAACGGAGGGTCCCTGACCTTTGGGGTCTCCAGCGGCAGCGCCACGCTGAACGACACCACGGCCAGCGACATGTACAACTCTCCTGACCGGTTGAATGCGCCGGTCATCCTGAACAGCCCCCTCATCATCAACGCCGCCGCCACCAACAACACCGGTTTCTCCATGGACAACGGCATCGAGGTGCATGGCGGATTGCAAATCACCGGCGTCGTCAGCGGCGCGGGCGGCATCACCACGACCGGGCCGAACATGCTGTTGCTGTCCAAACACATCCAACTCGTTCACCGGGCTTGTGAACGTCCAGGAGGGTTATCTCTGTGTCCCCGACGTCGACGGAACCCCGACCGCCAGTGCGTTGGGCGGCACCTCGAAGACCATCACGCTGGGCGGTGTCGGCACGATCGGCCATCTGGTGGTGACAAGATCATCTTTCGTTGTTTCCAGATCATTCAGGTTAGGGTTGTCCGGATCCGCCTGACGAGCTTCTTGCGCAAGCCGTTCAATCAACTCTTTCCAAGCTGGATAGCCGATTCTGGCGCTGCTTCCTGCTCCAACCAGCGCTATCGCCCCGGATGCTACCGCCTCGACCATTCGTCGATACGCATCGCTCTTCAGGATGTCCTCGATTGACGCCATTCCTCTTCCATGAGGTCAAACCGCCGGAGTTGTCCCCCGTGCGGCAGTAACCAATCCTGAACAACCATTCTACGCTAGCCTGTCCTGAAGTGCCAGTCAGTAATCTGTCAGTCAGTAATCTGTCTGAGCCGTCCCAGAACCCCGCGAGGACCGTCAGGTGCCGTCCTGATGCCCAAGCCAAGCGAGTCCGAAAATCCGACCAGTTACGGTACGCCTCTGCCTTGGCTGACCGCTGGGCGGCTCGTGGGCATCATGGCTGCGGCCAGAAAGTGGGCAAATCAGAACCGGAAGTCTTTGGTCGTTGTCACCTGCATTCCGCGAGCTATCATTTCCTGAACGAAGGCAGTACCAAGCGCGTCGAAGCCGGTAACGCTGCTGGTGGCGTCCGACAGCAGAACCAGCTTTCCAACAAGTCGGTCATCGCCAAACGCATCTGCAAGGTCACGGACGGTGTTGGCGACAGTATGGGACAACGGCTCGCCTGCAATAAGAATCACATCGCAAGCCTTCAGTTTTTCGACGAAGGCGACATTCAGTTGTGTTGTCTCGTCCCTTGGGTCTGGGGCTTCCGCTTTGATGGCGCTGTAATGTTCCGCGAAAGGGCTGCTGCCCTTGGTGATGATGGTAACGGTAGCGAAATTGCAGGTTTCCCACTGACAGATGGCGTCGAACAGGGGCGGGTAGATGTTGTGTCCCCATGACCCGATCAGGCAATGAGGCGGCCAGACGCAGAGCGGATAGCGCCCGCCCGCTTCGAGCTTCTTGACGTAATCGACCATGCGGTCCCAAAGCCCCTTGGCAGGAATCGTCGGCGTCCAAACGCCGGTCATAACATCCTTCGCCGAAATGATCGTGAACGGCTGGGGATTCTCGCCGTTGCAGTTCCGCCAAAAACAAGGATGGGCAACATGGACCGGATGGTGACTGTCGAGCGTCACGTTGATGTCCGCCAGTTTCGCCCCATTTTGTTTGACGAACTCGGCCAGACAAACCATGTCCTTGTCCGCCCCGGCAACGAACAACGCTCCATTTGGGCCGCAGAAGTCGTTCTGCCCATCAATTACAAGAAGTTCAATTCGCTTGTGGTTTCGCATGGTTGCCTGCTACCGCCTCTCTGAGAATCCGGGGACGAGCGTACTGAAATTGCGAAAGGATCGCAATCCTGTCTGCCCGGCCCGATAGTCGTTGCCACAACTGCCACAGCACCCGAACCAGCCTCGCCGCCCATGCCCATCTCATAAAACGTCGGACTTTCGGACTTCCCTCGTTAGCGGCTGTCTCGCCCCAAGGGGAACGCATGCAATGAAAGCCCTCCTCCGACCAGGGTTCCCTTGCTGCGGTTTGCATTGCCTCCGCCGCTCCAACTGTTGGGGCTTATTCTCGGCAATTCGTAATTGCCTCCTCGCTATTTGGTGTGGGTAACATAGCCCATGTCCGGTAGTTTGAAAT
>CAZYDC010000347.1:0-5833 GCA_964646065.1 uncultured Planctomycetaceae bacterium
CTCCGGTCGCCGGGTCCAAGCCGATCAGCACCTTGGGACGGGCACCGCCGGGCGAACCGCCAGCCCGCAGCAATTGCGGCAACACGTCCACAGCGGCACCGGCCAGTATCTCCTGCGACCGACGGGCCAGGTCGTGAAGGTCGAACACGCTGGAGTCCACATTCTCCCGATCTGCCGGCGGATGGTACGTCAGCGCGCCCATCGTCCGCGTGCCCAGCCACGAGAGTCGGTCCAACGGGCTGACCTCGGCCAGGTTCAGGCTGCGGGATCGAAAGTGCCGGTCCATCAATAGCTGGCCCCAGCCATCGGGCAGGGAGTCATCGAATACCCCCGGCAGCGGGCCGAAGGCATGGTCAGTGTGTTCGAACAGGCCAGCCTCGAACGGCAGGCGGAAGGGCGATAGGTTCAACCGGGTCGTCAGGAATTCCGGTGCGTACTCGAAGTACATCCGGCCGCGGTCTTCGGCCAGCGTGCCAACGTGAGGCGAGTCGCCGGGGCGGCGGGTGAAGTGGACGGCAAGCTTCTTCATATGCGGCCTCGCTTCCGGACGGGCTTGGCGACGCGCTGTTCCAGTTCCTCAATGCTCTGGGCCGTTGGCGGCTGTAACAGCTTGCTGAACTCATCCAGCCGGGCCAGGGCGTGGGCGACCTTGAGGACCAATTCCAGCGACGCCTTGCCGGTGGTTTCGAACCGCTTGAGCGAGGCAGCCGTCACGCCGGATCGCTGGGCGAGCGTGTTTCGGGTCCAGCCCTTGAGCAACCGCAGGGCCTTGACGCGTTCGGCCAGTGACTTGCCCATCTCGGTGGGGCTCACCAATGATAGTGTTGTTGCGTTCATGCTCTCTATTATACAGGATCTTGAGTCAAAAGATAATACAGTAACCTTTATTGCCGTAATCGGCATATTGTAGCCAATATGTTAGCTATAACCATCGACTATCCCGTTTTACACGACCGACCGAGTGAGTTTTTGCTAGTATCATTTTCGTCGCGGTTCCCGGAAACGCATCGGGAGGAGGGACGCCGCCGACCGGGAACTCGACATTCGCGCAGACGGCCACGCGCAGGCCCCCCTTGATCGGCCTCGACGCGTAGCTGTCCAGCGTGTAACAGAGAATCTTCCGGGCGGAACCGCCGCGGGGCCTTGGGAGCGGCTGGTGAGCGTCAGGCCCAGCACGCGGCTGGCGATCACCCGGGCCCCTGCATGCGACCTGGCTCCCACCGACCATCAGGCGATCCTGCTCCACCGACCGGAACGAATAAGGTGCTAGTGTAGTGTTTCAGGCAGATGCGGTTTTATCTGGCGCGCCCCATTCACCAAAACTCGAAATCCGAAGCACGAAATCCGAAACAAATTCAAAGCCCGAAATGATAAACCCAAAACAACGACAGTCCTCTGGACCTGAATTCTCAAGGACGACCCGATGAGAGGCTCTTCGTTTGTTGTTTTGCTATTTGAAATTGGTTCTTGTTTCGAGTTTCGTGCTTCGAGTTTCGGATTTTGGCCCGGGCAATAAGACACGTTATCTATGTTCCACTACACTAGTGGTCTGTCAGCCATCAATCGATGGATTCAGGTGATGGTTCCGGGTGCCATGCCCAAGTCTGCGCGGGCATGTGATCACCGCGCGATCATGCCCGCGCAGACTTGGGCACGGCACCTATCCATTGATGACTGACAAGGCACTAATGCCCGGCGTCGGCCTCACCAGGGTACAGAGCGAACTGGCGGACTCGCCCTGAACATCGCGCAACGTTGTCGCGGCTTCTTTCTTAGGGCACCAGGTAGGCCGTGTTGCTTTTGTTGCTGCTGTTGTACTCTTGCGTATAGGTTCCATTGTACAGCACGTTTCCGCCGGCATTGCCGGTGATGTGCAGGTTCTTGTTACACCAATCCTCGATGCGGGTCGACAGGGTGAATGGCACCCACAGGATGTCCCCGGCCGCCAGGGCGATATTGGGATCCTTCCCGCACGCCAGCCGGTCAAGGTCAAGTTTCACGCGGATATCCTTGCCGTTGGGCAGCCGCCGGATGAGCGTGGCCTCGGTCGGAAGCACATCGGTCCGCAATCCGCCGGCGGCTGTGATGGCCTGCAACACCGTGATCCGGACACCGGGGGCATAGGTCTGCGGCGCCGAACTGTTCACCAGGCCGCTTACGAAGATCGTGTTGGGCATGGCCGCCTCCACCGCAACCATGTCTCCATTCTCCAGCGGCGGCAACGCCAGCGCCGCCCGCACGCCGTCCGCGGTGGTCATGTTCAGGGTCTGTTTCTTTTGGGGTTCGCGGATGCGGCACAACGTCACCGCCCCGGAAGCCGTGCCCGAAACGCCGCCCGCCCGGACGATCGAATAGAGCAGGTTGGCCTCGTTGCGTCGAAGGTGGACCATCCCCGGAGTGGCCACGGCCCCCGTGACCAGGACATCCAGCCCCGGCGTTTCCGTCACGTCAACATGCACGATCGCCCACTGGTAGACCTTTTCCGTGTACTTCTTCTTCAGCGCGCTCTCGACCTCGACCAGTTCCATGTCCTCGACCTTGACCGGCTCGATGAACGGCATCTCGATCGTTCCGTTCCGCTGTACTCTGACCGTTGACTTCGTCTCGCTGGACTCGCCGTTCACCGTGACCGAAAGCACGTCGTCCGGGCCGACCTTGTACGGCGTCAGCCGCTTGTCCACCGAAAGGGTCAGCGGCGGAGGCTTGGTCGCGGCCTGCTGCCCGGAAACCCCCGGGTCGGGCTGCATGCTCAGAAACTCCGTCAGGCCTATTCGCTCGTCAGAGCATCCCATGACCATGACGAGCATGGCGCTGACCAGGCACACGGACGCGGCATTGGGGCCGCGCAACGCCGCCTTAAACGGATTTCTCATTATCTCCATCGCCAACTCTCCGAATTGTCTGGACCGGTTCCCGAAATGGGCCCCGACGGCCGCTGGACTCACTGGATGCCCAAGACTACCATGCCTATAATCGGACGAACGGCCAAATGCCATAAGAAAATATGAATTCTCACCGGCGCTCCAGGCATATCGGCCACGGGTGTCGAACCGGCGCGCTGGGCATTTTCGCACCGAAACCACTTCCACTTCCGTGCGTATGCCGGCCTGGACGACAATTCGTAACCTATTAGAACCCGCCGGGAAGCCACCGGAACGCACAGGTGGCTCATTAGAACGCGCAGGCGGCTCACTAGAACCTGCCGGGAAGCCATTAGAACCCGATTTTCGAGCTTTCCAAAACGATAAAGGTATTGATTGCAGAATGTTATAAATTCCAGACTCTCTTTTCGCGTGTTTTTTCGTGTTATTCATGGGGACTCCTTTATAGCCAGCGGGCCGTGCGCCGCGCATCGGTCCTGGAGCGGGATTACCGAATGACCAGATTAAGAGGATTCAGAAGCAGTTCTTCATCCTGTAGTCGGGTCATTGTTGCAATCCCGCCCTGTTGTCGTTTGGGGCGGCGGCGCAGACCTCGCATTCGGGTCTCTTCCCGTATTCGATTTTCGTCACTCGTCAGTCTTCGTCTGTCATTTGCGTGCCTCTACTCTTGGGTTGTCCAATCGTCAGTTGTCCAATCGTCGTCGGGGTCTCTCATAGGATCCGGCGAGCGCTTTCTGGGTGGCGGCCATTTCGGGTGCCATGCCCAAGTCTGCGCGGGCATGGCACCCTTATCCGGCATGGCACCCGGAAATTCGTTTCACTCATATTCATATGTCAAACACCCTTGGGCCTGCTCGGGGCAAGCCAACGGCGGACTGCCATCCAGCCCGCCGGGGGCGCGCGCAAAAAACATGCGCCTCCATAGAAGGGCGCAAGTGTCGAAAATGCCCCCAAAGGGGGGTTTTCAGGGGTGTTTTTTGAGGGTAAAAACGGTCAAAAACGCGCGGCCCAGTCGCCGGGCCGGCCTAACTCGATGGCTTGCCGTGAGAAGAAAAAATATTTTTATTTCCCCGGATTTTTTCGGGGTCGGATTTTCTTGAAGCGTTGCCATTTGCCTGGGAACGCCAATCTCCCGATTGGCTCTTTCCGTTTCTCCATCGCCAATCGCGGGTTTGGAGTCTCCAAAAAAGAAGCATGAACCACGAAGGGCACAAAGGACACGAAGTTGGAAACAGAGGGAGCCGATTTCCATTCTTTCGCTTTTTTCACTTCGTGATCTTCGTGTCCTTCGTGGTTCAATGTTTTAGGAGGTCATATCCTTTCCCGAAATGCCCGAAGAGCCGATCGGGAGATCGGCGTTCCCAGGCAAGACACCCCCAAGCCTATACGGTCGCGCCGACGGCCAGCACGAGGATCGCCAGCAACAGAGAGGTCAGTTTCAGTTTCATGGTAAAACGGCCCGTCCGCAGATTACACAGATTACACAGATTTAGAAAAAACAACGCAAGAACTCTTTGAACTCTTTGCTTTTAATCTGTGAAATCTGTGTAATCTGTGGACAGGCTTTTGTTGAGGCCAGGGAAGGTGAACATGGCGAAGGAACATCAGGACGTGATCGAACGGATTTGCGGCGAGGCCCGCGAGGTGTACCAGCGGATCAGCAAGAAGCAGAAGCCGCAGATGCGGCTGCCGCTGCGGGCGCTGTCCAACGTGAAGTACAAGCCGGACCCCGGCTACTTCCAGCTCTCGGGCAAAAGCAAGGTGCGCACGCTGACGGTCGGCACCGTCAAGACCTTCGCCCAGACGCTCAAAATGCTGGCCATGAGCAAGGACCTCATTCACACCAAGCGGCACTCCACCAAGCGGGAGGCGTACTACCAGGCCTACAACTGGGGCCAGGCCGCCTTCGCCGCGCAGGAGGAGTCCGACACGGTGATGGACGACGTGGAGGCCATGCTGGCGACCAATCGCGAGCAGCTCAACTTCCGGGCCGACGAGCACGGCGGAGAGGTCGCGGGCGAGCTGGTGGTGATCGACAAGGACCGCCGCACGGGTAAGCGCCTGGAGATCGACTGCGCGCGGTTCGGCAGCGGGGCCTACAGCGTGCCCACCGTCGTGGAGGACCTGGCCTTCCGCACGGCGGCCAAGTTCATCCTGGCCGTCGAGACCAAGGGCATGTTCGAGCGGCTGGTCGAGGAGGATTTCTACGACAAGCACCATTGCATCCTGGTTTCGATGGGCGGCGTCCCCAGCCGCGCGTGCCGGCGGTTCATCCGCCGACTGGCCGACGAGAAACGCCTGCCGGTGTACGTGTTCACCGATGGCGACCCGTACGGATACTTCAACATTTATCGCACGCTGAAGGTCGGCTCCGGTAACGCCGCGCACCTGAACGAGTATTTCTGCGTGCCGCAGGCGCGGTACCTGGGCGTCACGCCCGACGACATCACCGAGTACAAGCTGCCGACCCATCCGCTCAAGGACGTGGACAGGAAACGCGCCATGGACGCGATGAAGAACGACCCGTTCATCAAGCATCACAAACCGTGGCAGGCCGCGATCACCAAAATGCTCGCGATGGGCGTCCGCGTCGAGCAGCAGGCCCTGGCCAAGCACGGCCTGGAGTACGTGGCGCGGGAATATCTGCCCCGGAAGCTGAAACAGACGGATAAGTTCCTGCCATAGACAGAGATAATGATGGTTATTTTGAAAATAGGCGTCGCATTTCAAAACCATTTATATGAATCTTATGGAGTTTATCGTAGGTGACGATAATATGTGTATATAGCGATAATACGTGTATACATTGGTAATATGTTTATAATTAGGACAAGCCTCCTATGGATCCAAGAACCAACCCCTTTGCACCTGGAGCAGGGACTCAACCGCCTGAACTTGCGGGCAGAAGCAAGATGATCGAAGAGGCGGGAATCGCGCTGGCCCGGGTAAAG
>CAZYDC010000348.1:0-5813 GCA_964646065.1 uncultured Planctomycetaceae bacterium
CAGCAAGGCAATGCCGAAGAAGGGCTCGCCCTGTGCCGCCAAGCCGTTGGGATCGATCCCCAAAACCTGAAGGCCGCCAACGCCCTGGGACTGGCGCTATGCGGCCTGGGCAACACAGACGAAGGAATGGCCCAGTTCCGCCAGATCATCGCCTCGCATCCGGACGATGCCGAGGCGTATTTCAACATGGGCCTGACCTTGGCCAAACAGGGAAAGACCGACCAGGCGATCGAGCAACTTCACAAGGCCATTACGGTCAATCCGCGATACATGCCGGCCTACAAGCCCCTGTTCGACCTGCTGAACAAGTCCGGCCGTTCGGACGAGGCGGCCGAAGTGCAAGACCAGGCCCAGGACCTGATGCACTCCGATACGCCACCGTGAAAAAAACTCAAAGCTGAAAACTGAAAGTAACAACTGGCCTTTCCTATTTTAGCTTTCAGCTTTCAGCTTTCGATTTTCAACAACGAGGTGAAGCATGAAAATATTGTTGACAGCGGTATCGTTCGCAATGATCGCGGCCATTCTGGCGGCGGCTGGTTTCGCCAAGGACCCTGCCTCCAAACCTTCCAAGGACCGCAAACCACCGGATCTGGGTTTGAACGCGAGCCTCAGCGGCAACAAGCTCCTGCCGGCCGACAACCCCTGGAATACGGATATCTCGCGCCAGCCGGTGGACGACAATTCGGACACGCTCATCGCCTCCATCGGCGTCGGCAAACCGCTGCATCCGGATTTCGGCACGAAGTACGGCATTCCGTATGTGGTGGTCAAGGGCACGCAGGCCAAGGTCGGCGTCGAGTTCGAGTACAAGGATGAAAGCGACCCCGGCCCCTACCCGGTGCCGCCGGATGCACCGATCGAGGGCGGCGCGGACGCACCGTCCGGCAGCGACCGACACGTGCTGGTGCTCGACCGCGACCACTGGAAACTTTACGAGTTGTATAGCTCGTTCCCGCTGGAGGGCGGCAAGCGTTGGAAGGCTGGAAGCGGGGCGATCTTCGACCTGAAGTCCAACAAGCTGCGGCCCGAGGGCTGGACCTCCGCCGACGCCGCCGGTCTGCCCATCCTGCCCGGCCTGGTGCGGTACGACGAGGTCGCCGCCGGCGAAATCACGCATGCGGTGCGGTTCACCTGCGTCAAGTCCCGCCGCGCGTACGTCCACCCGGCCACGCACTTCGCCAGCCGCTCCAACTCGCCCGACCTGCCGCCCATGGGCATGAGAGTCCGCCTCAAGGCCGACTACGACATCACCAAGTTCCCGCCGCAGGCGCAGGTCATCCTCAGGGGACTCAAGAAATACGGCATGATCCTGGCCGACAACGGCAGCGATTGGTACGTCACCGGCGCGCCCAGTTCGAAGTGGAACGACGACGCCCTCAACACGCTCAAGCAAGTTCGCGGCCGGGATTTTGAGGTCGTCAAGATGGGCCCGCTTGTCACGAAGTAGGGATCGCCCAATTGACGATTGGGTGCCATGCCCAAGTCTGCGCGGGCATGTGAACACCGAGTGACCATGCCCGCGCAGACTTGGGCATGGCACCCCTGCTACGCCATATTCTTCGTCGTCTTCAGGTAGGCTTGTTCGATCTTCGCGTTCACGTCGTCGGGCAGGACGAACTTGTGCGAGGCCAGCCGCGCGTCGACGATGTCCCTTGCCCGCTGGGCCAACGTCTTCTTGTCGCCGGCCTGGAAGGCGGACAGCATGGTCCCGCGGAACAGTTCGGGATGCCAGTAGAACTTCCGGTGCTCCAGCGTCCAGTCCTGCATGAGGAAGTTGCCCTCGGCCAGCCCGTCGCGAATGGCGGCCAGCGAGGCCGCGTTGTCGCCGTTGAACTCGACGCCCTCGATGAACCGCCGCACCCACGACATGATCTCGTGGTCCACCACGACCTGCTCGTTGGAGAACATGTCGTCCACCGGGCACATGCCCACGTCGTAGAAAATGCGCGAGCCGGCCAGGGCCTCCGCCAGCACGTTGGACGTTCGCTCTGCCGTCGATTGCGCGTCCAGCGACAGGCCCATCGAACCGAAGGACGAGCCGAACGTGCGGCCGAAGAGGTGCTGCTGAATCTGTTTTCCGATCAGCCGCGACAGCGCGCCCTCGGGCGAGCCCATCACGAAGGCCATCGTGCCCAGGTCGAACGGGAAGACCTGCAAACACGCGTGGGCGTGCATTCGCGGGTCGATGAGCTTGGTGGTGATGTACGAGCCGATGCACTCGGCGGCAGCCTGCGCCCAGGCGGCGGGCAGGCCCAGCGGCCCGGTCGCCCCGAGCATCGGAATCGCCCCGCCGCCGATCGTGACGCCCTCGGCGACGTCGGGGCTGTTGCGCAGCTTCCAGATGATGTCGAGATATTCCACGTTCAGCCGCAGCGGGCTGATCGTGATCTGGAGGATGACGTGCGGGCCCTTGCGCCCGGCCAGTTGCGCCATCTCCACGATGCAGCGGATTTCGTCGAGGTTTCCGACGGTCATCCATTTGCCCACGGCCCGGCTGTTCTGGATGCAGGTCTTGGCCAGGGCGATCTGGCGGATGGGGGCGGGCACGTCCTGGGCGTGGACCGGGCAGGTGCCGGCCATGTTGTAGCTGTCGCACAGTTGCGCGGCCTGGGGCACGTCGGCCAAACTGCTGCGGCGGATTTTGCCGGTGACGGCGTCGTAGACGTGCAGGCACATGTACGCGGGGCGCAGGGTCCATTCGGCCTCGCCGAGCCACTGCCAGACGTAGTCGTCGTTCTGCGTTCGCTGCTGCTCCAGGGCCTGCTCGACCCGTTCGCGGCTATAGCAGACCCGCTTGCCCTGCACGCGCACGCCCGGCTGCCTGGCGAGGAATTCCAGAATGCCGTCGTGGTCGATCTCGATGCCGATATCCCACAAAATCGAATCCACCAGCTCGCGAGTCTGCTGGAGTTGCGATGGCGACAATCCGCCGGCAAGATGATACGCAACGTTCATGTGAACTCCTTTGAGAATGTCCCAACAACGCCTTTGGATGCGACAGCCTTACAAGGTACCGTGGAAATCCAAATAGGCAAGCGGAAACGCGCGGTGTTGTTTGTGTCGCGGGCATCTTGTCCGCGTGTGCCGAGGGCGTCTCGCCCGCGTCTTCGCTGTTTCCGGCTGTTCTTTTTCTCTGACATTGCACCAAAGAGAAAAGTTACAACAAAACGCAGGCAAGATGCCTGCGACACACGCGGGCGAGACGCCCGCGTCACATTGGCACAGCGGAAACGGTTCTGTTTGGCGTCTTCGGCTCGCAATGGTACACTGCATGTTACAAGTTGTGACTCGAAAGGAGTGCTTATGTCGTTGGCGTCGGTTCGGATCGGCAAGGAGACGTTCAGCAAGTTGATGATCGGGGGCAACCCGTTCAGCGGGTTTTCGCACCAGTCGCCGGCGAAGGACGACCAGATGCGGCACTATTACACGACCGCCCGCATCCGCGAAACGCTGCTGGCGGCGGAGCAACTGGGCATCACCGCGCACGTCAGCCGGGCCGACCATCACGTCATGCGATACCTGATGGAGCACTGGGACCAGGGCGGGAAAATGCAGTGGATCGCCCAGACCTGTCCCGAGGTCGGCAGCATCGAGCGGGCGATCTCCAACGCGATCGGCGGACACGCCAAGGCGTGCTACATCCACGGGGGGGTGATGGACAACCTCGTCGCCACCGGCCAGACGGCCGAACTGCCCGCGGCCGTCGCGCGAATCCGCGCCGCCGGAATGCCCGCGGGAATCGCCGGGCACAAGCCCGAGGTCTTCGACTGGGTCCGCAAGAACCTGGACGTGGACTTCTACATGTGCTCGTACTACAACCCCACCAGCCGCGACAAGAACCCCGAGCACGTGCCCGGCCAAAAGGAATGGTTCCACAACGACGACCGCCAGCGCATGGCCGACCTGATCCAAACCCTCGAACGCCCCGTCATCCACTACAAGGTAATGGCCGCCGGCAGAAACAAGCCCGAGGAAGCCCTCGCCTTCGTAGCGAAACACCTCCGCCCGCAAGACGCCGTCTGCATCGGCGTGTTCAGCGGCGACGCACCCAACGCGATGGCGGAAAACCTGAAGCTGCTGGAGAAGTTTCTGACATGAGCGCACACAGAGAGACAGGTTTCTTTGAAAGGCTCAAAAAGGGCCTTGAGGAGAGCATTGCCTATTCAAAAGGCAAACTGAATCTGCTGACTACGGAACTCCCCGCTCCGGCAACGAAACCCGAGGGTGGACCATATCATCCGTGCTCGCGCACGGGGCTTCCGAAAGGCTCCCCTGCGGGTCGCCGCTAAACGAACTGCACGAGCAACGCGCGACGCCCTTCCGGTCGTTTCTTCGCCGTTACGCTCTACGCCCTACGCCCCACGCCCTACAGGTATTTCTTCACCAGCACGCCCAGGCGCTCCTTGGCGACAAGGGGTATTCGCGAACGGTCCGACCAGATCGCCAATTCCAGCGCGGTGTGGGCGGGCGAGGGGGTGTCGGCGATCTCGTCGAATCGCGCGATGGCCGCCTTGATGAGCGCGATGGCGTTGGCGGTCGCCTCGGTGAGGTTGCCGATGATCTCCTTGAGCAATTCATGCTTGGAAAGCTGCGACGGGGCCGGACGCCAGCAGTCGTAGTCGCTGGGCAGGCACACCAGGGCGTAGGCCATCTCGGCCTCGCGGGCGAGCTTGAACTCCGGCGATGCCGTCATCCCGATCAGCGTGGCGCCCCACGCGCGGTGCATCTCACTCTCGGCCCGCGTGGAGAACCCCGGGCCTTCCATGCACACGTACGTGCCGCCGTCGTGAACCTTGGTCTTCACGGCCGACGCGCATGACAGCAGGTGCTTGCGCAGCACCGGGCAGAACGGGTTGGCCAGTTCGACGTGGACCGCGGCAATGTCGTCAAAAAACGTCGGCCTGCGGCGGTGGGTCTTGTCGATGATCTGGTCGGGAATGACCACGTCCTTGGGGCGGACCTCCTCGCGAAGGCTCCCGACCGCGCCGGAGGCGATCACGTGCGTACAGCCCAGCGCCTTGAGCGCGTAGATGTTCGCCCGGTAGTTCACATCCGACGGCCCGATCATGTGCCCCGGCCCGTGACGGTTGAGCAGGAACACGCTGGTCGTGCCCCACTGCGTTTCGAGCACCTCGTCGCTGGGCGAGCCAAACGGCGTGTCCACCTTGTGCCTTGTCAGGCCGCCAGAGTTTTCCGACAGCGCATCGCCCAGGCCGCTGCCGCCGATTATGCCGACTTTCGCTTTGGACATTTCAACGTCTCCTTATCACCAAGACCACCAAGGCCACCAAGAGCACAAAGAACGGAAGGACAATCAAACAACGATCAAGAATCCCACACAGTTTAACCCCCATCCGATGGGTGGGCAACTGGGGATTCGCGTGTGTCATCGGGCGCCCCAAACAGCAACGGCAAGACGCGGACAAGATGTCCGCGACACACGCGGGCAGGATGCCCGCGACACGCTCAAGGTCACTCTTTTTCGTTCAACTTCTTTCCGGGATTGAGCAGTATATCGATAACCTCTTTGATGCTATGGAACGGGACCGGGGTCATCTTGGGGTTCCGGATCGTGCCGGTCACGCGCACCTCGCTCAATTCGCGGGAAATGCCCTCCAGCAGGTCGTTGAGGAAGGCGATGCGGGGCAGCTTCGTCGAGCCGGTCAGGAATGTCAGGTCGAGCTTTTCGGTGTCCAGGTTCAGCGTGCCCGAGCCGACCAGCGACAGGCCCGAGCCGGTGAAGTGGATTTCCGAGAGCACGAGCGTCTTGCCCCTGAGCGTGTAGGTCAGGCTGCCGTCGGTGAAGGCCT
>CAZYDC010000349.1:0-5808 GCA_964646065.1 uncultured Planctomycetaceae bacterium
GGAATGCATAACATGCTTATTATCAAATACTTGTCGATTTACGGATGCGTCAGAACGGCTTCCGAACAGGTTCTAGTGAGCCGCCTGCGCGTTCTAATGAGCCGCCCGGCCGTTCCGGTGGCTTCCCGACAGGTTCTAATGCGTTACGAATGTTACGTTTGGCTATATTGTCAGGCCTGTTTTGAGAGCCTCGTGGGTCTTGGCGTATTCCTGAACGGGGATGTTTTTGCGGAAGGCCTCGGCGGCCTGCTGGAGCGCAAGGACTCCGGCGGCAACACCTTGCGGATGCTTGGTGATGCCTGTTCCAGCCAGGTACATCGCGCGGTCGCCGAACATCTTCAGCGCCCCGCCGAGGTTGGCGGGCTTGAGGCCGCCGGAGCAGGCGGGCATCATGGCCGGCACCGGACCCAGCGGGGCGGTCATCGCGGCGAACAGGCCTCGCAGATCCTGGTCGGAATTGCCCACCAGGTATCCGCCGGGCAGGCCGATGCGGAAGTAGTCGGCGCCCATCAGCCGGGCGAACTTGGCGACCACTTCCATCGACACGCCCTGGTTCTCGGCGCGGCACATCGCCTCCTTGCCACCGCAGTGGCCGTAGATCGGCACGTCATTGGGGATCTGCGTCCGCAGCAACAGCAGGCTGTGGAAACCGGCGGCGAACATGTTCACCATCAAGGCCGAGGCGCCAAGCTCCAGCACGGCGTGGGCATTGCCGACGATCTGGTCGGGGCCGGTGGTGATGTGCGGGGCGTACAGGCAGCGATTGCCGGACTTATCCTGTGCGGCCTTCATGGCCTCGACGACGGCCCGCACGCGAGGCACCAGCGGGCAGTACGGCGGGTTGGCCATCTTCTCGTCGTCCTTGATGAACTTCATGCCGCCCTCGGTCGCCTGCCCGCAAAGGTGCGCGACCTCGGCAGGGGTCAGCCCCGCCGTCGGCTTGACGATGGTGCCCACCAGCAGGTCGCTGGCGGCGGCGTGCAGCCACTTGCGGCTGCCGGCGGCGCCCCAGCGCGGGCCGGGAAAAATCGCGAGCGCCTTGTCGGGCAGCGAGAAGTCCAGCAGCTTGCTCTGCTCGTATTCCATCCAGGCCATGCTCGCCCCGCCGATCATGTACAGGTACATGCTGGCGAACGCGCTGGAGGCGTTGTCCCAATTGAGGTTCTCCAGCGGCAGGCCAAGCTGCACGACGCCCACGCCCGGCCGCTCTTCATGGACGTCCAGCACGCGTCCGGTGCAGCGGCGAAGCATGGGCGAGGCCTTGTCGCCCGCCCCGCCAGTGGTCTCGATATCGGCCAACATGCGGCCCAGCTCGCCGAGCGAGTGCTTGGTCGAGGAAAGGTAGATCGACATCACCAGGCAGTCGTCAACAACCATCGTTTTCACTTGGAGGCTCCTTTAATGCATAACGCAAGGGTGGCATGGCGACGTTGTTTGTCGCCATGCGATGTCGGCAAAGCACTGACATGGCGACAAACAACGTCGCCATGCCACCCTTGCGAGGGAGAGGTTATCATGTTGCCCCGCGAATTGGTAGGCCATAGCGCCAGGGGGAAGGAGAATATGAAGGCTGCAGATTAACGCAATCCTTGCAAAGGAAAAATCTTACCTTAGCCGGTGCCAGCCTACAATTAAGACAGAATGTACAGAATCGCATGGCGACATCTCGGGTCCGGCAAGAGCGGCAGGAGCATACCGCTGTTTTCGTCACTGAAGGTGGCGTTGAAGGTCGCGGTCGAAATGGACAAGACCTGGCCGGAACGTCAGCACCACGTGGAGAAGGCCGAACCTTCCGCGACGGCCCGCGCGGCCAAGCCAGAGCGGCCGGAGTGGGCGACCTTCCCCGACGTGCCGGGTCTGGAACTGGCCCGTCGGCTGGCGTCGCAATCGCCGCGGTAGGCCGCTCTTCTGAGGGTGGCATGGCGACGTTGTTTGTCGCCATGCGATACCCGCAAGACTTGGACATGGCGACAAACAACGTCGCCATGCCACCCTTAGCAAAGTGCCGCGATTTACAACTGCCGATACTCTTTCAGGATCAATTCGTGCGCCGGCTGACCGGGAGACAGCCGGCACACTTCGCGAAGGATCCGCTCAGGCCCGCCTTCGGCGAGCATGGCCTTGAGCTGGACGTACTGCGGGTCGCCGGGCATGAAGGTGGTCATCACGACGGCCACCGCGCGGCAGAGGTGGTCCATCGGCAGGCCGTGCTTGACGCAGAGGTTGATCGGCCCGATCAGCCGTTCCTGCGGGCCGATCTTGCGGAGCGGCTCGCGGCAGACGCGGTCCAGGCCGTCCACGAACGCGTCGCCGGGCAAGCGGCCCAGCAGGTTCTCTTCGTACGCCCGGATCGTGTCGCGAGCAAACCCATGCTCTGCCGCCACGGCGGAACCGCTTTCGCCGATGGCGAGCCGAACCTGCTCGATGATTTTCGGATCGCGGGCGCCCTCGTGGACGAACCGGCAGCCGTTGCGAAGCGCCCAATACGCGCACGTCGCGTGTCCAGTGTTGTGGATGAACAACTTCCGCTCCAGGCGCGCCGATTGGTTGGGCACCAACTCGAGCGTCTTGATTTGCGGGTCCGGGCCGACGAACACCGTGCCGTCCACGGTCCACTCGCTGAACTCCTCGGCATCCAGCCGCAGCGGATCCGCGGCGATGGGCACCACGCGGGCGACCATGCTGTCCGGGAATCGCGCGACGGCGTCAAGGGTGGCATGGCGATGTTGTTTATCGCCATGCTGGTCGGGGGCGCCCGTGGCCGCATGGCGACAAACAACGTCGCCATGCCACCCTTGGAGCGTCATGCCGCGCAGCACGGTGGAACTGTGTTCCATGTTCTCGGCGGCGATGACGTTCACGACCAGCCGGCCATTCTGCGCTCGCCGCCGCAAGCCCTCGGCCAGCAGCGGCGCGACCTGCGGCAGGTTGGTGGCGATCACGCTGGTGACGATCAGGTCGGCCGCGGCGATTTCCTCGGCGACCGCCTGCGCTTCGCCGGTATGAAACGCGCGGTAGCCGGAGATAACCACGTCGCGCGGCTTGCCCGTGGGGTCGTACAGAACGACCGTGAACTTTCCGGCGGAGCGGATCGCGTCGATAAGCTTTTCGTTGCGGTCCACCAGCGACAGGTCCCAGCCACTTTCGTAGGCAAGTTGCGCGACCTGTCCGCGGCCGGTCGAACCGGCTCCAATAATCAACAATCTTTTTTTCATATCCAAGCTACCAATAGGGAGTTGTTTATTTTCCAAATGACCAATAACGCAATGACCAATGCCAAATGACCAATACGGAAATGCGCGTCTTTCCTGATTGGTCATTGCGTCATCGGGTCATTGTGTCATTGGGCATTTCTTTTGTAGTCGTCTTCCAGGCGGACCACGTCGTCCAGTTGCGGCGTGGAGACCTCGATCAACCGGCAGTCCTCGATCGCCTCGGTGCGGTGCTTGCGGCCGGGCGGGTTCTCGATCACGTTGCCGGGCCCGAACTCCTGCACGGCCATCGTGCCGTCGGGCTGCTCAAGCTCCATGCGGACCTTGCCCTGGTCGATGTAAATGTGCTCGTGCTTGAGCCGGTGAAGCTGCAAACTGGACCGCGTGCCCTTGTTGAGATAGATGATCTTCAACGCGTACTTGTCGGTCACGGCGATCCACTCTTCGCGACCCCAGGGTTTTTCCACTATCTTCATGTTTATTCCTTCTCCAATTTCGGATTTCGGATTGCGGACTTCGGATTGAACGAGCGAACGCCGATCTTCAATCCGAAATCCGAATTCCGAATTCCGAAATTCGTTGGCCCGCGGCTAATGCTTTTTCGGAACTATCGTTTGCAACGGTTTTGTGTTGGCGCCGTAGAACGGGGCGACGGAATTGTTGCCCGCGAAGGCCGCCCAGTGGACCGCGTTGTCGATGACCTTGATGATCTCGGGATTGTGATAGGTCGGATAGGTTTCGTGTCCGGGCCGGAAATAGAACACCTTGCCCAGCCCTCGCGACCAGGAGCAGCCGCTGCGGAAGACGTCGCCGCCCTCGAACCAACTGACGAAGATCAGGTCGTCCGGCGCGGGGATGTCGAAATGCTCGCCGTACATTTCCTCGGCGGGCATGTCGATGTACGGGCCCAGGCCCGCGACGATCGGGTGCGTGGGGCTGACCACCCAGAGCCGCTCCGACTCGTCCGCCTCGCGCCACCGCAGAAGGCAGGACGTGCCCATCAGCCGCATGAACGGCTTGGACATGTGTCCGCTGTGCAGCACGATCAGGCCCATGCCTTCCAGCACGCGCTGCTGCACGCGGGCGGCGATTTCGTCCTGCACCTCGCCGTGGGCCATGTGGCCCCACCAGGTCAGCACGTCGGTCTCGGCGAGCACTTCCTTGGTCAGCCCGTGCTCGGGCTGGTCCAGCGTCGCCGTGCGGACCTTCAGGCCGCTGTCCTTGCGCAGGCCGTCGGCGATGGCCTCGTGCATGCCCTTGGGATAAACGGCCCTGACGGCCTCGTGAGACTTCTCGTGGCGGAACTCGTTCCAGACAGTTACTCGGATCATAGTCGTCCTTTCGATAAGTATTCAAAAACAACCATCGTTATGGAGTAGAAACAACAACCTGATATTTCTTGTGCATTTCAATCAGCGGCTCGAAGTTTCCGGCGTCCGCATCCTTCAACGACGCAATATACTCTTGTCTTATGCTGCTTTCACGTCCAATCAGGTCACCATCCGGCCATGCAATTACTCCCTGGCCATTCCGCTTGAGCCAAATGTTCGCCAGGAGCCTGGCCCATCGACCGTTACCGTTCTCGAAGGGGTGGATCAAAACGGCCCGGTGATGCAGCCGTGCGGCTTGCTCTACGAATGGCATGTCCGAAGACTTCCAGGCTTTCAAGTCCTCCAGCAAACTTTGAAGTTCGGGCTCGACGTTGAACCACTTCGACCCAACGCCTTCCAGTTCCACCCTTCGAGCCTTGCCGGCCCAGGTCCAGACTTTCCCGAACATTTCGCCGTTCAAACGCAACGCCCATTGGAGCGTGAACGGGGCTGTCCGCGAGGTTGGAGTCGCGCTGAGATATTTGCGGTAGGCCGCTTCCATCCCGGTTGCCTCCGCCACGTTCAACTCCGCCCTGACCTTGATCCACTTATATGCTTTCTTGAGCTTCGATGGATCAATGGGAGTTTCACCGTCAACGCGGCCAAACCCGCCATCCCCTACTTCGACCACAGCTTTCTCCTTGGCCCGCTGAGCAACTCGGCAATTGTTTGCTGTTCCATCATCTTGATGGTTTTCTCGTCCAGGGCCTGGGCTTCCAAGGCCGATGACGCCTGGACCATCTTCAAAATCTCTTTAGCCTTGCGCCTAGCTTGTTCTCTGCGAAAGGCCGCGATAGACCTCGCTTTAACTTTGAAGTCAACGCCCATTGCGGCGGAGATCGCCAGTATGGATTCAAAGCTTGGCCTTACCTTGGATGCGTTCATGTTTGCGGCCAACACTGTTTGGACGGTCGTCACGGAAAGATCTGCCCTGCGCGCGATCTCGGCCAACGGCATTTGGAGTTCGCGTCTTCTCTGGTTGAGAATCTGTATTACTTCATTGATTGCCGCCATTGCTGACCTTCTTGTCCATCCTGCTTGACTGGCCGCCCGACCGATGTTAGAAGCACATATTCTTCTAACATCGGTCGGGCGGCCAGTCAAGCAGGATGGACGAAAAGAACTACTATTCTGACACTGTAGCACTGTTACAGGTTTTTTCTTCGCCCCGAAGGGGCCAAAAGGATTTAGCCGGGGGCGCAGCGAGTCTTCGAGCGCAGCCCCCG
>CAZYDC010000350.1:0-5803 GCA_964646065.1 uncultured Planctomycetaceae bacterium
GGGCAGGATGCCCGTGAGACTCATGGGCAAGATGCCCATGCTACGCCAGACGCGGGCGAGACGCCCTCGCCACAGGCGGACGGGACGTCCGCGCCACAAGCTTCCGGTTTTTCGGTGACGCTCCTGCACGGAGTGACCGGGAGCGGGAAGACGGAGGTCTACGTGCGGGCGATTCGCCGCGTGATCGCGCAGGGCAGGCAGGCGATTCTGCTGGTGCCGGAGATCGCCCTGGCGACGCAGACGCTTTCTCGCCTGCTGGCCAGGCTGCCGCGCGTGGCCGTGCTGCACAGCGGCCTGAGCGACTCGCAGCGGGCGTTCTACTACGACCGGATCGCGCAGGGCCAAGCGGATGTGGTGGTCGGCCCGCGAAGCGCCATTTTCGCCCCCACGCGGAAACTCGGCCTGGTGATCGTCGACGAGGAGCACGAGCCTTCGTACAAGCAGGACACGGCCCCGCGATATCACGGTCGGGATGTCGCGGTGATGCGCGGCTCGCTGGCCGGGGCGGCCGTGATCCTGGGTTCCGCGACGCCTTCGCTGGAGTCGCTGCACAACGCCCAGACCGGCCGCTACCACCTGCTGAGCCTGCCGCACCGCGTCCGCGGACTGGCCATGCCCAGGCTGCAAATCGTCAACCTCCGCCGCGAACTGACGCCCGGCAAGATCGAGCTTCTGGGTCGCACGCTGACGCTCAAAATGGCCGCCGCGCTGGACCGCCGCGAGCAGATCATCCTGCTGATGAACCGGCGCGGTTACGCCAGCTACGTCTTCTGCCCGAAGTGCGATTGGATCCTCGGCTGCGACAATTGCACGCGGGCGATGGTGTTCCACCAGGCGACGCAACTGGCCATGTGCCACTACTGCCAGCACACCACGCACCTGCCGGAGTTTTGCCCCGCGTGCCGGGGGAAAATCTTGCTCTTCGGGTTCGGCATCCAGCGGATCGAGGGCGAGCTGGTTCGCAAATTCCCCGGGGCCCGGACCGCGCGGATGGACAGCGACACGATGACCTCGCCGCGGCAGTTCCAGAAGATTTTCGAGGAGTTCGGCGCCGGCGAGATCGACATTTTGCTGGGCACGCAGATGGTGGGCAAGGGTCTGGACTTCCCGCGCGTGTCGCTGGTGGGGGTGGTCAGCGCCGACACGTCGCTGACTTTGCCCGACTTCCGGGCGGCCGAGCGGACATTCCAACTGGTGGTGCAGGTGGCCGGGCGGGCCGGGCGAGGCGAAACCGCCGGCGAGGTCGTGGTCCAGCCGCTGCACGAGGACGAGCCGGCCATCCGCTTCGCCGCCACGCACGATTATCAGGGTTTCGCCGCGTCGGAGTTGCCGCTCCGCCAGGAGATGGGGTTCCCGCCGTTCTCCCGAATGGTGCGGATGATCGTGCGGCACGAAAGCGTGACCAAGGCCGCGCAGGACGCCGAGCGCCTCGGCCGGAGTGTCGCGGCCGTGCTGCCTCCGCAAATCCTCATGCAGGGGCCGATGCCCTGCGGCGTGCAGAAAATCCGCAACCTGTTCCGCTTCCAGATTCTCCTGACGGCCCAGCGGGCCGGGTGGATTCAGCAATTCCTTTCGCCCCGGCTGGGTGAGTTCTGCCGCGACCTGGAGGCCGAGGTGATCGCGGATGTGGACCCGATCGCGCTGCTCTAAAGGGTGCCATGCCCAAGTCTGCGCGGGCATGTGAGTGCCGCGCGACCATGCCCGCGCAGACTTGGGCATGGCACCCGAAAAAGATTCCCGGAAAACGTGAAGATCCTCCATCGGAAAGGGGCTATGCAGATTCGGGGTTGTGCGGTAAAATAATTCCTGGAGATGGAGGTCTGCCAAGTCGCACAACCAGTAAGGGCCTGAGTCGGAACGCTCTTTAGCCGGAGAACCGACGGGCACAAAAGGAGAGGAAAACGATGAGAATCGCTTTCATCACGTGCATTCTGCTCGTGTTTTGCGCGGCCGGTATTTCGTCGGCCAACACCATTCAGTCCGGGCCTTATATGGCCACGAGCCCGATTCCATACTCGCTGACGGATTGGCTCGGGACGCTGACGTTTCCGCAGTTCGACCCGGCCCTGGGAACGCTGACCGAGGTGGATATCTCGCTCACCGGGGCGATGCAAACGCAGTTGACGGTTCAGAATGTCGATTCGGAACTGCCATCGAGCGGCCACACGAATACCCACCTGGTTTTTACGGTCCAGGACGCGGGGTTGAACCTGCACGACCCTTCCATCGACATGAGCGGCCCGTCGTTCGCGTACAGCTTGGATCCCGGCGATTCGTTGACATCCGGCGTGCTGACCAAGAGCCTCTCGATCACGGAGATTTATACCGGACCGGCGATCCTGGCGGAGTTCAGCGGGCCCGGCGTGTTCTCGCTGAATGCGAGCACCTTCACGGAGACCGCGTTGTTCAGTACCGGCGGGAACACCGAAAGCGAGCAGGTGACGGAGGCCGGCCTGACCGGAACCGTGACCTACCAATACGACGTCGCGGTCCCCGAGCCGGTGACGATGGTCAGCGCGCTGCTGGCCGCCGGCGGCCTGGGGGGATACGTCCGGCACCGAATGACGTTGGGGAAAAGAAAAAGACCTTAGCCACGAATTACGCGAATTACGCGAAAAAACAACCAGATGGATAAAGGAAAAGAAACAACAAGAAACGACCCTGACGCGAAAACGGCAAAGAGGAGATAGGCCCTTTTCACCGCTGTTTTTCGCGAAATTTCCTTTCGTTTCTTGCCTTTCGTCTCTCTGATCGTTTTTTCGCGTAATTCGCGTAATTCGTGGCTAAGCTTTTTTCTGTTCACCCCTTGATCTGCACGTAGTAGGGCAGGGCCAGGAGGACCTTTTGCGTCTGGAGCTGGCGGCAGAGGTTCAGGAGGTAGGCCGCCGCCTCGGAGGGACGAATCAGCCTCGTCAGCAGCAGGCGGGCCTGCTCATCGGAACCGTAGGAATCGCCTGTGTTGTCCCCGTCCATGATCAGGTCGGAAAGGGTCTTGGTTTTGGGCAGTGAAATGACGGAACCGCCGGTGATTCCGGCGGCCTTCTTGGCGGCCTCGACGGCCTCTCTCATGCCGCCGATCTTGTCGATCAGCCCGAGGCTGGCGGCCTTTCGCGCGGTGAAGATTCGGCCCTGGGCCACGTCGGCGACGTTATCGATTCGCTTGCCTCGCGACTCGCTCACGCGGGCGGTGAACTGGTCGTAGGTCCGCTGGGCCAGTTTCCGCATGGTTTCGATTTCCTCGGGCGTCCAGGGCCGCGAAAGCTCCAACCCGGCGTTCTTTCCTCGAGTGAACGCGAAGGTCGAAACGCCGATCTTGGTGTACAGGCCATCCAGGGCCATCTTTCCGCTGATCACTCCGATGCTGCCCACCAGCGCCGTGGAGTCCGCGTAGATCGTGGGCGCGCCCAGCGAAATGTAATATCCGCCGCTGGCGCCGATGCCCGAAATGCTGGCGACCACCGGTTTCTTGGCGGCGCAATTGCGGATCGCCTGGTAGATCAGTTCGCTGGCCAGGGCCGAGCCGCCGGGCGAATCGATGCGGATCACCACGGCCTTGATGTTGTCGTTGGCGGCGACCTCGTTGAGGGTCTTGACCAGCGTGCGGTCGCCGATCATGTTTCCGCCGAAGAGCCCCTCGCCGCCCTGGCCGGAGGTGATCGTTCCCTGCGCGTGAACGATCGCGACGACCGGCGCGACCGTCGCGGCGGCCGCGGGCGCCTTGAACATCGAAGTCAGCAGCGCGAACGGGCTGGTAAAATCCAACTGGGTTTGGCTCTCCTGCCCGTAATTGGAAATCCAAACGTGCTTGCCGCCCTTGCCGGCGACTTTCTCGCCGACGTATTCTTGCCACTTGACCCGCTCCATGAGCGAGTCCACCAGGTGGAACTTCAAGGCCGACTGCCCGTCGAAGGGGCCTTCGTCGATGGCGTCCTTCACCTGGTCGGGCTTGAGCTTGCGATTGGCGGCGATCTGCGAAACAAGCTGGCTGTAGAGGTCGTCCAGCATGGCGTTGTACTCGCCCTTGAGTTCGTCGGAAGGCGCGGTGAGCATCATGGGTTCCTGGGCGCCCTTGTACTTTCCGATCTGGATCATCTGGGGCTCGATGCCGAGCTTGTCCAGCGTGCCGCGGAAGAAGGTCATCTCGGCGGCCAGGCCGACGATGTCCAGGTCGCCCGAAGGCTCCATCGCCAGTTCGGTGGCGCTGGAAAGGAGCACGTAATGGCTGATGCCGCCCGAGACGATGTACGCGTAGACCGGCTTGACCTCGCGAAGACGGCGGACGCTGTCGGCGAGTTCCTGCGCTTGCGACCAGCCGAGGGTGGTCTCGTCCAACTCCAGCGCGACGGCGGCGACCTGGTCGTCCTGCCTGGCCTTGGCCAGGCGGCCCAGCCAGTCGCGCAGGGTCTTGTTCTTCGAGCCGCCGAACAGCGAGAACCCGGCGGGCATTTCGGTCACGGTGCCGGTGATCCGGATGTCGGCGACGCGCGGTGCTGGGCGGGTCGTCACGGGCGTGGACATTGTGGTGGGCATCGTGGTCGCCGGCGCTGGTTTGACGGTGGCCGCGGCGGCTTTGGGCCGCGTCTTTCCCACGGCGATGGCGGCGCCCAGGCAGCAGGCCAGGACCAGCAGGACAGTCAGCACGCGTTTGTTAAGTCCCTGTGACATCATGTAGCTCCAATTCAAGGGTAAAAATGCGTCAACAATTCTATCCTGCCAGTTGGACGCAAGACATTGTAAAATGGATTCTATGCCGGATTATCAGGGCAAGCGGCCGATGCCCGTAAAATACTGGTCGTTCGCCGGAATCATGCTGACCTGCTGGTGCAGCGCCCGCTGTGCCTGCTGCTACCTGTGCTGCTCGCCGGATCGCCGGGAGGAAATGACAGCCGGGGAAGCTCTGGAGGTTTGGCGGCAACTCGGCCAGGCCTCGCCGCGCGGGTGCCGCATACACTTGACCGGCGGCGAACCTTTCGGCAATTGGGAGCGATTGATCGACGTCTGCCGGCAGGGGGCGGCAGCGGGCCTGGGTCCGCTGGAGAAAGTGGAGACCAACTGTTTCTGGGCCGACGACCAGCGCGTGATACGGCAGCGGCTCAAAGACCTGGACCAGGCGGGCATGGAAACGCTGGGTATATCGGCCGATCCGTATCATCAGCAGTTCGTGCCCATCGAGCGGTGCCGATTGCTCGCGCGGGTGGCGGCGGAGGTGCTCGGGCCGGCGCGGGTCCAGGTGCGATGGCGCGATTGGCTGGAGGAAGGTTGCGACACATCCGAACTGTCGGCGACGGATCGAAGGGCGCTGTTCGCCAAGTATGCCTCGCGAGGCCGGGAGCGGCTTTGCGGAAGGGCGGCCGAATTGGTGGCGCCCGATTTACCGCACAAGCCGCCCGAGGAATTTGCCGATAAACCTTGCAGGAACTCCCTGCTTCGCGGTCGCCACGTGCATGTGGCCCCTGGCGGGCTGGTCATGCCGGGAACCTGCGCTGGAATCTTACTCGGGCGAATCGGGCCGAACTACTCCGCGTCGCAGCTTTGGCAAAGCCTGACGGACGACCTGCCGTCGCGGCCGATTCTCGCGGCGCTGGCGGAAGGCGGGCCTGCGGGCCTGTTGGAGCGGGCAAAAGCACAGGGTTTCGCGCCGCGGCGAGGCTATGCCGGGAAGTGCCACTTGTGCTGGGACATCCGGCGATTCCTGGTTGAGCGCGGAGATATAAGACTTTCGCCTGTTGCACCCGAATCGGGATTGGTGAGCGTCGAGGAAGAGCTTGGTTCAGCCCTCGTCCCCAGCTCTTCGAACGGACAA
>CAZYDC010000351.1:0-5782 GCA_964646065.1 uncultured Planctomycetaceae bacterium
GCGGAGATGGAGGCCAACTGGGACTACCAAAAGCTTCACGAGGACCAGGAGAAGCGGGCCATCACCGAGATGAAGCACGCCGAGAAACTCATCGGGCGGATCATCTTCCTGGAAGGTCTGCCGATCGTCAGCAAGCTCAACGATATGCACATCGGCAGGGATGTCGAGAAGATCGTCGCCAACGACCTGAATCTGGAGTACGGCACCGTCGAAAAGTACAACGAGGGCATCAAGTTGGCGGTCGAGGTCGCCGACAACAGCACACGGGACATGCTCGAAGACATCCTCAACGACGAGATCAAGCACGTGGACGAACTGGAAGCCAAGCGCGACCAGATCGCCCAGATGGGACTGCCGAACTTCCTGACGACCGTCACGTCGGAAGAGAAATAGAGGAGCGGTTTCTGGTGGCACCCCCAAGTCCGCTTGGGGGTGTCCGGATTCGTCGCGTCCAAAGACACCCCCAAGCGGACTTGGGGGTGCCACGCTCAGGTGCCGTTTTTGCGAGTTCGCGAGCAACAGGGCACTAGCGGATTGATCGCGCGTCCGTTATCTTGTGTTGATGAGCGATGCGGGCAAAACATCCATCGACGAACTCATCCGCCGAGCGCTGGAGTTTCACGGACAGGGCCGGTTGGCCCAGGCGGAGCCGCTCTATCGTCAGGCCTTGGCGGCCGCGCCGAACCATCCGGATTCGCTGCACCTGCTGGGCGTGCTTTGCAGCCAGATGAGGCGGTTCGACGAGGCCCAGGCGCTCATCGGGCGGGCCATCGCGATGTATCCGAACGTGGCGATTTTCCACAACAGCCTGGGCAACGTTTGGGCTGACCAGGGAAAGCCCGACAAGGCCGTTGCCTGCTACCGGCAGGCCATCAAACTCAAGCCCGACTACGCCGAGGCCCATTACAATCTGGGCAACGCGTGGTGCAAACAGGGTCGGCTGGCGGAGGGGGCGGCGTGTTATCGCACGGCCTTGAAGTTGCGGCCGAATTATGTCGAGGCCCAGAATAATCTCGGCAAGGCGTTGAAGGATCAGCGTCAGTTCGCCCAGGCCGCCGACTGCTACAAACGAGTCCTGCAACAGAGGCCCGGCGACGCGGAGGCGTGCTTCAACCTGGCCAACGTCTGCATTGACCTGAAGCAGCCCGTCGAGGCCGAGGCGTACTATCGCCAGGCGATTCAGCGTAAGCCCGACTACGCGGAGGCTCACAATAACCTGGGCTTTCTCTTGGCCGCTCAGGGCCAAACCGACCAGGCTCTGGAATGCTACCGCCGGGCGCTGCAACTCAAACCCGACTACGCGGAAGCGTGCTTCAACCTGGGCAAGACCTTGCAGGATCAGGGGCGGCTGGAGGAGGCGATCGACGCCTATCGCCAGGCGGTGCAACGCAAGCCCGACTATGCCGAGGCCCACAACAATCTGGGCAACGCCCTGCGCGAGGAAAGACGAATCCCCGAGGCCGTCGAGTGCTACAACCGCGCCCTGCAACTGAAGCCCGACTACGCCCAGGCCCACTCGAACCTGGGCAACGCCCTGGGCGACCAGGGCCTGCACGCACAGGCCGCCGCCTGCTATCGCCGGGCGCTGGAACTGAAACTCGACCACGCGGAACTTTACAGCAACCTGGGCAACGCGTTGAAGGAGCAGGGGCAGTTCGTGGAGGCGGCCGAGTGCTATCGCCAGGCCCTGCGGCGGAAGCCCGACCACCTGGCCGCGATGGGGCAGCTTGTCTCGGAGCTTCAGGTGATGTGCCAGTGGGAAGGGCTGCGGGAACTGTCCATCCAGGCGGCCAAGGCTGTGGAAACCAGCGGGCCGATGGAGATCGCCCACACGATGCCGCCGTTTCTTTTCATGGCCATGACCACTCCGCCCGCGACGGCGGAACAGCAGCTTTGCTGCGCAAGCCAGTGGGGGCGGGAATTCGCCAAGTTCGCGGAAGGCGCGCGTGTCGCGGACATCTTGTCCGCGTGTGTCGCAGGCGTCCCGCCTGCGTCCGGTGCTTCTTCTTCTTCTTCTTCTTCTTCTACTTCTTCTTCTGCTGCTTCTCTTGCTTCTTCCTCTTCTTCTGTGCCACAACAACAGTCACAGCAACAGCCACAACAGCAGCAAGACGCGGACAAGATGTCCGCGACACACGAGGGCAAGATGCCCTCGCCACACGCGGGCGGGACGCCCGCGACACATTCGAAAATCACACTGGGGTATTTTTCCGCCGACGTGCGGGAACATCCCGTCGCGCGGCTGATCGTGGAACTGTTCGAGAAACACAACCGCGAACGATTCTCCGTGCTGGGCTACTCGTACGGCCCGGACGACGGCAGCCTCCTGAGGCGCCGCATTGCCGGCGCGTTCGACCGCTTCGCCGACGTGCGGGACCTTTCGCACGCCCAGATCGCGCAGCGCATCGCCGACGACGGCGTGGACATTTTGATCGACCTCACCGGCTACACGCAGCACGCCCGCACGCAGGTGCTGGCGATGCGCCCGGCCCCGATCCAGGTGAACTACCTCGGGTACCCCGGCACCATGGGCGCGGCGTTCATGGACTACATTCTCGTGGACGATTTCATCGCCCCGCCCAGCCGGCAGCCGTTCTTCAGCGAGAAGCTGGTCCAGTTGCCCGGCAGCTACCAGGCCAACGACAGCCGCCGGGAGATCGCACCGAATACGCCCACGCGGGCCCAGTGCGGGCTGCCGGAAAACGGGTTCGTTTTCTGCGCGTTCCACAACAGCTATAAGATCAGCCCGGAGATGTTCGACGCGTGGATTCGCCTGCTCAAGGAGGTCCCGGGCAGCGTGCTTTGGCTGCTGGAGGACAATCGGTTCGCGCCGGCCAACATGCGGCGCGAGGCCCAGGCCCGCGGCGTGGCGGCGGAGCGGTTGGTGTTCGCGCCTCGCATGCCGCTGCCCGAGCACCTGGCTCGCCACCGCCAGGCCGACGTCTACCTGGACGCATACCCCGTCAACGCCCACACGACCACCAGCGACGCCCTGTGGGTCGGCTGTCCCGTGCTCACGCGCAGCGGCGACACCTTTATTTCGCGAGTGGCCGGCAGCCTGCTCACGACCATCGGCCTGCCGGACATGGTCACGACCAACCTCGCGGACTACGAGCGCCAGGCCCTCCGGCTGGCGCGGGACGCCGACTACCTCGCGGACGTGCGGGCGAGGATCGAAGCCAACCGCGACCGTTGCGGCATGTTCGACGCGGCCCGCTTCGCGGTGGGAATCGAAAAAGCGTACACGACGATGTGGGAGATTCACGCCGCCGGCGAAAGCCCGCGCGGGTTTAAGGTAAGTGGTTCGTAGCATGGGCATCTTGCCCATGAGTCTCACGGGCGTCTCGCCCGTGCATGTTGAATTAATGTGAAATGAGGTCCACTGAATATGTCCGCTGAAACTTACACTCCAAAGCGACTCCACCTGGGCTGCGGAAAGACGATCCTGTCCGGCTGGGTAAACCTGGACCTTCTGCCCGGCGCCGGCGTGGACGTCGTGGCCGACCTCGACAAGTGCGGCGAAGTCCCGCTGCCGTTTGAGGCCGACACGTTCGACGAGTTCCTGGCCGCCCACCTGTTCGAGCACATCCGAAACCCCTTGCCGTTCATGCAGGAACTGCACCGGGTCGCCAAGGGCGGCGCCAAGGCCGTGTTCCGCGTGCCGTACGGTTCGAGCGACGACGCGTTCGAGGACCCCACGCACGTGCGCCGGTGCTTCATGAACACGTTCGGGTATTTTTCCCAGCCGTTCTACTGGCGGGCCGACTACGGATACCGGGGCGACTGGAAAACCGAGCGCATCCGGCTGATGGTGAGCAAGAAACGCCATCAGGGAAAGAGCATCGAATCGGTCATGGAGGAAGTGATGCACCTGCGCAACGTGGTCCGCGAAATGACCCTGGACCTGGTCGCCGTCAAACCGATCCGCGCCGCGAAGATGGAACTGCAATCGCCCTGCAACGTCGAAGTGATTCTGGTGGACCCGTGAAAGGATGTACGGTAGAAGAAGTAGATGCACTCGTTCTGAAACTTTCTTAGCGGCAGACAAACGAAGCGACAAGACGTTTCGCACGCCTTGTCAGAAAAGGAACATGAGATGAATCGAGCAACCCTGTCCGTCACGGCGCTGGTCCTATTGGCTGTGTCCTTCCTGCCGGCGTGCGGGTCGAACGCCAAGCTGGCCGACCCGATCACCCAGGGCCAGCGCGTCTTCACGTGCGGGCACAGTTTCCACGTCTGGGTCCCCGACATCGTGGCCGATATGTGCAAGAAGGCCGGGATACAGGGCCACACGCAGGTCGGCATTTCGGCGATCGGCGGATCGCAGATCATTCAGCACTGGAACGTTCCCGACGACCAGAACAAGGCCAAGGAAGCGCTCAAGACCGGCAACGTGGACGTGCTGACCCTCTCGCCGATCTTCCTGCCCGACCCCGGCATCGAGAACTTCACCAAGCTGGCCCTGGAGCACAACAAGGACATCCGCATCCTGGTCCAGCCGATCTGGCTGCGCTGGGACATCTACGAGCCGACGACCCCGCGACCCGCGAAGGTGAACCACAACGCGATCACCGGCCCGCAACTGCGAAAGCTGCACGAAGTGTATTTCAAGGAAATGGCCGCGCACATCCGCGACCTGAACAAGAAGATGGGCAAGACCGTGCTGTACGAGGTTCCGGCGGCGCAGGCCGTCATCGCGCTGCGGGAACACATCATCGCGGGCAAGGCCCCCGGCCTAAAGTCGCAGGAAGACCTGTTCGTCGACGAGTTGGGCCACGGAACGGCGCCGCTGCGTGTCCTGGTCGCCTATTGCAATTTCGCCGTCATGTATCGCCACTGCCCGATAGGCCTGCCCGTGCCGGAGGAGCTTAAACAGGCCAAGCTCGGGGACCAGGAGGAGAAGCTCAACAAGCTGCTGCAAGAACTCGCCTGGGATGCCGTCCTCCAGTGCCCGCTGAGCGGCGTGCGGGTGGAGGCGCAGCCGTAAACGAGCAGTCGTCCGACGCGGCGCAATATGGCGTCTTAGGCCCGTATGGGCCGGTCGTTAGTAGCCCAGGGAGCAGCGAGTCTTCGAGCGGAGCCCTGGGATCGTCGCGAGATTTCTTTCGAGCCCTGTATGGGGCGACCCTGCCCACGGTCGCCCCATACGGGGCTTAACGCAAAAGACACCGCATTCCCAGGGCTTGCCGAAACGGCGGCGCCCTGGGCTACTGACGAACGGCCCTACGGGCCTAAGAAAAATCTTGTAGTCGTATTCAGGGGTCTCCCGGTTACAAAGCTGTCCATTTCCAGCGACGCCAGGGGTCCAGCTCGATTTGTTCACTTCTCATAATTATTGCAAAATCAGGTATTTACCCGACTTGACGCGATGGGGCTGTCGGTGCAAGGTAGTGCCAGGCACAAGAGAAGGGGCTTGGGCATGAACGTCAGTTTCGGGTACGTGCTTGACAAGGTACGAAAGAAAGATGGTCTGCCGCAACGGGGTTGACTTTCTGATCGACGGCCAGAGCACCCACCCGATCACCATGGACGAAAAATGGTTCCTCCTCGGACTTTATTTTCAGGAGCATGGCGACATTCCCCAGGATTTCCTTGAAGATGAGCAAGGCAACCCCGTCCTTGGGTAGCTTTGCCGGGTGGGCACACTGGCCCAGAGCGACAGTTGCCCCTTAGGCCTGAAATTCCAAGCACCGAGACCGCAAACACCAAATCACAATAAACAAATTCCGGTTCTCATCCAATTTAAGTGCCTAACGCACTACGAAAGTCCCCACATAACCTA
>CAZYDC010000352.1:0-5780 GCA_964646065.1 uncultured Planctomycetaceae bacterium
AACCGACAGTACCTGCTCAGCCCGCAGGACCTGGCGGCATACCCCCACGTGGCAGAACTCGCCCGCCTGGGCGTTCGCGGCCTGAAAATCGAGGGCCGCCTCAAAAGCCCCACCTACGTCGCCGCCGTGGTGCAGGTGTACCGCGCGGCCATCGAACTGGCGTGTAGCACGGGCATCTTGCCCGTGGTTGCTGTTTCTTCTTCTTCTTCTGCTGCTTCTTCTTCTTCTTCTGCTGCTGCTGCTTCTCCTGCTTCTCCCGCTGCTGCTTCTTCGGGACAACAGCAAGGGCAACAACAACAAAAGAAAGACAGGGCCGAGACGGCCCTCGAAGACACGGGCAAGATGCCCGTGCTACACAAGACTTACCAGCCCACGCCCCAACAGCGGACGCAATTGGAGCACACGTTTTCGCGCGGATTCACGAGCGGTTATCTGCGCGACCCGCGAGGCGGCGGCCTGGTCGAGGGCGAATTCCCCGCCAGCCGCGGCATCCCGCTGGGCCGCGTCGCCAACGTTCGCGGACAATTCGTTTTACTGGACACCGACCCGCCGACGGACCAGCCGCCCGTGCAACCGGGCGACGGCGTGGCGTTCGAGTCCAGCCGCGGCGATTCCCTCATTGGCGGCCGCGTGTTCGGCGTCGAGCGATACGAGGATCGCCGCCCCGAGCGCCGCCCGCGCGCGGCCCGACAGTTTGTGCTGACCTTCGACCGCGAGTTGGACCTTTCGGGCGTGAAGGTCGACGGGGGGGCCTGGAAAACCGACGACCCCAAGATCCGCAAGCAGATCGAGACCTCCTTCAGCCGCGACGACATCGTCCACCGCGTAGCCATTTCCGCCGAGGTGCGGGCTGTCCCCGGCGGGCCGCTCACCGTGTCGCTGACGGACGGCCTGGACCGCGCGGAAGCCGCCTGGCCCGGCCCGCTGCAACCCGCACGCGAACACCCGCTCACGGCGGTCTTGCTGCGCGAACAGCTAGGCCGGCTGGGCCAAACTCCGTTCATGCTTATCCAGGTGACGCTGCTAGGCCCCAATGGCCCCGCCGACGAATTGCCCGTGATGGTTCCCAAGAGCGTGCTGAACGATCTTCGCCGCCAGACGGCGGACGCGCTGGCGGCGGCGCAATCGGCGCGAGCCGTGCATGAGGTGACAAACCCGCAGGCGCTCGTCGCGATGCGCGGGCAAATGCGAAGTCGAGGGACAGACACCACAATTGGTTCAACCCCTGCGCAAACGGAAGATCCAGTTTCCAATTGTGGTATCAGTCCCTCGACTTCCCCGCAACTGGGCGTGCTGGTTCGGGACATTGCCCAATTGCAGGCGATACTGGAATGGATTCCCCCGGCGGGCCTGGCGCCGCCGGCGACGATCTACTGCGAATTTCAGCAGCTCGCCGATTACGCCAAGGCGGCCCAACTCGCCGACGGCGGCAGCGCGAGCCTCGGCCTGGCGCTGCCGAAGATCATCCGGCCTGGCGAGGAGAAGACGCTGGAAAAGATCCTCAAATTCCCCGCCGCCGTCGTGCTGGTCCGCAACCTGGCCGAACTGGAAATCCTGCGAAATCGAGGGACAGACACCACAATTGGTTCAATCTCTTCGCTAACGGAAGGTCCAGTTTCCAATTGTGGTATCAGTCCCTCGATTTCGCTGATCGCTGATCATTCGTTCAACGCCGCCAACGAACTTACGGTCGATCACCTGCTGCACCTGGGCCTTTCGCGCGTCACGCCCGCCTGCGACCTGAGTTGGACCCAACTCGCCGACATGCTGCCCTGCTGCCCCGCCGGCGCGATCGAAATCGTGTTGCACCACCACCTGCCGATGTTCCACATGCAGCATTGCCTGGTAGCGGCGAACTTGGGCGCTGCGAGCGAAGCCTCCGAGCAGGACATACGGATTGAGGGAAGCGGCCCCGCCGTTTCCTGCAACCGCCTCTGCCGCACGCATCGCATCGAGCTTCAGGACCGCAACGGCGAACACCACGCCCTCATGTGCGACGTGCTCTGCCGTAACACGGTGCATAACTCGCACGCGCAATCGGCGGTGCAGTTTTTCGCCAACATGCGTCAGGCGGGCCTGCGGCACTTCCGCGTGGAACTGCTGCGTGAAACCCCGGCGGAGGCCCAGTCGCTGATCAAACTTTACGCCCGCCTGCTGGCCGGCGAGAGCAGTCAGACCCTCTGGCAAGCGTTGAAATCGCGACAACCGGTAACGCGCGGCACCTGGAGCGACAAAGCGGCCAACCACGAATCGGACGAATGAAGGCGGACATGAACGAAACTCGACTTTGGTATGCCAAACCGGCGGCGAACTGGAATCAGGCCTTGCCGGTCGGCAGCGGGCGGCTGGGCGGAATGGTGTTCGGCGGCGTCGATCGCGAATTGATCCAACTCAACGAGAACACGCTTTGGTCGGGCTATCCGCGGGACGATCAGAATTACGAGGCGATTAAATACCTGCCCGAGGCGCGCCGCCTGCTCGCCGAAGGGAAATACGACGACGCGCACCGGCTGATTACCGACAAGATGCTCGGTGTGTACAACCAGTCCTACCTGGCCTTGGGCGACCTGCACCTGGAATTCGAGGGCACGCCCGCGCCGGAAGATTATTGCCGCGAACTGGACCTGGCCCGCGCAGTCGCCTCGACGAGTTTCGGCCCCGCCGCGGCCCGCCACAGCCGCCACGTTTTCGCCAGCCATGCCGACCAGGTGCTCGTCGTGCGGCTGGAGTCGGCGGCGCCGGGCGGCCTGAATTTCTCCATCCGCATGGACAGCCAAGTTCGTCACCAGATTCAAAACAGCGACGCGGGCGCATCGGGTGCGGCGGCGCACGCGGAACTGCTGTTGACCGGCCAGGCGCCCTGCCACGTGGACCCGAACTATCACAACGTCAACGCCGAGCCGATCCTCTACGACACCGACTCGCCGGGCAAAGGAATGCTCTTCGCCGCGTGCGTTCGCGCGAGCATCGAGGGCGGGACGATCGCGCGCCAGGGCGACCGCCTGGTCGTGCGCGGCGCGGGCAGGGCCACGCTGCTGCTGTCCGCCGCCACCAGCTTCGACGGGCCCGACAAAATTCCCGCCACCACCGGCAAGGACCCGGTCGCGCTCTGCCGCCGCACGCTCGACGCCGCCTCGCGAAAACCCTACGCGCAACTGCTGGCCGATCACGTCGCCGACCACCAATCGCTGTTCAACCTGGCCGAGTTAAACCTGGGCCCGGCGAGCACGGGCCACTTGCCCACCGACGAGCGGCTGCGCCTCGCGACGGCCGGGCAGGTCGATCCCAGTTTGATCGCCCTGCTGTTTCACTTCGGGCGATACCTGATGATCGCCAGTTCCCGCCCCGGCGGGCAGCCGGCCAACCAGCAGGGCCTGTGGAACAACATGCTCCGCCCGCCCTGGAGCTGCAACTGGACGTCCAACATCAACACGCAGATGAATTATTGGCCAGTCGAGCCGTGCAACCTGGCGCCCTGCCACGAACCGCTTTTCGACCTGATCGACGAACTGGTCCCCAACGGCGCCCGCACGGCCCGCATCCAACACGGTTGCGGCGGATGGGTCTGCCACCACAACGTGGACCTCTGGCGGACGTGCATCCCGGTCGCGGGCAGCCCGACCTTCGCGTACTGGCCGATGGGCGGCGTGTGGTATTGCCAACATCTGTGGGAACATTACCGGTTCAGCCTGGACAAAACTTTCCTGGCCCGCGCCTGGCCGGCGATCCGCGGCGCGGCCGAGTTCGTGCTGGACTGGATGATCGAGGACGGCGACGGCCACCTCATCACAAGCCCCTCGACCTCGCCGGAGAACAGCTTCTTCGAGCCGGGCACGGATCATTGCGTCAGCGTCACGCAAGGTTGCGCGATGGACCTGACCCTCTGCCGCGAACTGCTGGAGTTCGCCTCCAAGACGGCCGAGATCCTCCAGCAGGACGCCGACCTGGGCCGCCGCTGCCGCGACGCGGCCGCTCGCGTGCGCCCGCTGAAGATCGGCTCGCAAGGCCAACTGCTGGAGTGGGACAAAGAGTTCAAGGAATGCGAACCGCATCACCGTCACGTGTCGCACCTGGTCGGGCTGTTCCCCGGCGACACGATCACGGCTGAGGGCACGCCGGAACTTTACGACGCGGTTCGCCGCAGCCTGGAAATTCGCGGGGACGGCGGCACCGGCTGGAGCATGGCCTGGAAGGTCTCGCTCTGGGCCCGCCTGCGCGACGGCGACCACGCGATGCTCATCCTGCGAAACTTTTTGCAATTGGTGGACGACGCCGCCGACACCAATTACGGGCACGGCGGAATCTACGCCAACCTGTTCTGCGCGCATCCGCCGTTCCAGATCGACGGGAATTTTGGCGTCACCGCCGGCATTGCCGAAATGCTGCTGCAAAGCCACGCGGGTGAGATTCACCTGCTGCCCGCCCTGCCGGCCGATTGGCCCACCGGCCGCGCGCGAGGGCTTCGCGCGCGAGGCGGCGTCGAGGTGGACATGCAATGGCGCGGCGGCAAACTGGCCTCCGCGACCCTGCGCGCGAAGGTCGCGGGCAAACACAAGGTCCGACACGGCGGAACGGTCCAGTGCCTTGAATTGGCGGCCGGCCAGGCGGTGGAATTCATGCCGTAGCATGGGCGTCTCGCCCATGAGTCTCACGGGCATCTTGCCCGTGTCTGGTTTCTTTATCTGTTGTTTTTTGTTTGCAAAAAGAAAAGCTGCAACAGCAAAGACATGGGCGAGACGCCCATGCGACTCATGGCCAAGATGGCCATGCTACGTTAGGAGAAGCGAATGCCAAAGAGTAAGGAAGTCCTGCATCACGAACCCGTTTCTCGCGGCAACGCGCATCGCGCGAAATTCCTCAAGCAACTGCTGGCGTTTGTCCGGCGGCAGCAGGCCCAGGCCGCCGGGCGGCGGAAACAATTCTTCCAGCCGGACACCACTTCGCTGGCGACCTATGAGGATTCCATCGAGACCTATCGCCGGCAGTTCGCCGCCATGCTCGGTTGGCCGCTGACCGAGCGCCGCACGCCGCACCCGCCCGCCATGCGCCGCAAGCTCGTCGCGCGCGACAGCCTGGGCGACATCTATCGCACCTGGACGCCCACCCTGCCCGGCCTGGAGACGTACGGCATACTGTTTCTCCCGCCCGGCAAGGGGCCGCACGGACTGGTGATCTCGCAGCATGGCGGGCTGGGCTCGCCGGAGATCAGCGCGGGGTTTTTCAAGTCCGACAATTACAACGACATGACCCGCCGCGTGCTCCGCACCGGCCTGGCCGTCTTCTGCCCGCAGACGCTCCTGTGGCGAGGCGAGTACGGACCGAAATTCGACCGCCCGGGCCTCGATTCGCGCCTCAAGCAAACCGGCGGCTCGATCACCGCGCTGGAACTCTACCAGATCCAGCGCTGCATGGACGCCCTGCTCGCCCGCCCCGACATCGACGCCTCGCGGATCGGCATGATCGGCCTGTCCTACGGCGGATTCTACACGCTGTTCCTTGCCGCCCTCGACACCCGCATCCGCGCGGCCGTCTCGTCAGGATTCTTCAACGACCGCACGCGCTACGGCGGCAGCGACTGGGTCTGGTCCAACGCCGCCAACACCTTCCTCGACGCCGAGATCGCCTGCCTGGTCGCACCGCGCCCGCTCTACATTGAGGTCGGCAAAAAGGACAAGCTCTTCGCGGTAGCCTCCGCCCGCCCGTCAGCCCGCCAGGTCAAGCGCCTGTACGCCGCCCTCGGCATCCCCGGACGATTCCAATACCGCGAGCACAAGGGCACT
>CAZYDC010000353.1:0-5772 GCA_964646065.1 uncultured Planctomycetaceae bacterium
CGATGAACAACCTCTTCCTGCATAACGGCCACCCCGAGGACCTCGAAGGCAAGTACGTGGACCTGCGTTTCTGGCTGCACGTGACGGGCGACGGCATGAACGCCAAGCGTGGCGACGACAACTGCCACAGCGATTACAACGCCTTCCTGGCCGGAGTCAAACCGATGCTCAAACCGCACTACCACTTCCCCGCCTGGGGCAAGGACCACACGCTGGCCGAATGGCGGCAGCTCTTCGGTGAAGACCTGCACTCGCGCGTCGTGCCGATGAATTACTGGTGCTCGCGCGACGGTTTCATGATGCAAAGCACCGACGCCCTGGACTTCGCGGCCCCCCTGCCCGACAGCGTGACCAAGATATGGAAGCCCAAGAATCCCCGAAAGGTCGGCGCCGACATCCTGCGATGGCCGGGGTGAGGGTGATCCGTTTCCGCCAATGAGCAACGTCACCCGTGGAATCAGGGTATACGCCAAACAGCGAGCTTGTTCCTGACATGAGCTTGCTGTTTGGCGTACACGTTATCACAGAGCCTTGTAATTCCTTGGATGGATCGGAACAGCCCGATATCGCCGATAATTATTATCTATTGCGAATCCATAATTTATAAAAAAGATTTATGTTGACATCCCCCGGTGGCGCGGGCATAATCCTTGCTTGCGGGTTGGCGGTCATTGAGGAAATGTTCCTCAGCCGTCGGCGAATTCGGTGTGGCACCCGTGTTCTTTTGCAGCTTGCACCCAGGTCACCCGCCACTTGAAACTAACCACTTCAGGGGCGGATAGGTCAGCTTGGATGAGTAACGCTCGCGAATCCGACATGCTGATTCTCAGAAGGAGCCATAGAAAATGGCAACTGGCAAAGTGAAGTGGTTCAATGATTCCAAGGGCTTCGGTTTTATCACCTCCGACGATGGCACCGACTTGTTCGTCCATCACGGCGACATCCAGGCGGACGGGTTCAAGTCGCTGGCCGAAGGCGAAGCGGTCACGTTCGACGCCACACAGGGTCCCAAGGGCCCCAAGGCCATCAATGTCCGCAAGGCTTAATCCCTGATTGACCACAATCAAACAAACGCCGCTCTTAACCGGAGCGGCGTTTCTGTTTTTTTTCGATTCGCCGACACCCTGCCTATAATCGATTGTTGTAATAATACACGGCATCAAGGCGTAGCATGGGCATCTTGCCCATGAGTCCCACGGGCGTCCCGCCCGTGTCTTTGCTGTTGTCGTTGTCGTGCGAAAAGAGAAAAGGAAAAACAACCATGGGCAAGATGCCCATGCGACTCGCGGGCGAGACGCCCGTGCTACGATTTACGTGTAATACACGGCCCGGCCGCAGGGCATTCAGGACGGTCGAACCGACGGAAGCTTGCTCGCGTAGAAATTGAGAGGAGACACCATGAGATATTCGTCTACTTCGGATCTTTCACCCGGCGAGTCGGTCGTCCAGGCCAGGCAGGCCTATCGCTGCATCCTGACCCGCCGAGGGCTGGCCGACCTCTCGGCCGCCGAGGTCGACTCCGCGCGATCCGTCCTCCAGGTCGAGGGAAACACCGACATCGAAACCGACGACCTGGCCTTCCAGGCCGCCATGGCCCGCCTCCAGCGCCGAAAGAATCTCCCGCCCCAGGCCATGGAAGAACTCTTCCACGAACTCATCGTCGCCGAGTATGAATGCGACCAGGCCGAGTACGAACGCGACTGCTGGCGCGCCGCCGACATGGAACATTCCATCCACAAAGTGCTGTCGAAGAAGGCAACAGTGTAACCCTCTCCCCCTGAGAGAGGGTGGCCCGATCTTTGACCCTCTCCCTTTACGGGAGAGGGTGGCCCGAAGGGCCGGGTGAGGGCGGCCCGGCCAAATCAGTTCGTCCCGGACATTACCACCACGCGGAAACCGAAGCCATCGTAGTCGGGAGGCTGAACCGCGTGAAACCCGCTACGACAGGCTTCGGGGCGATTGCTCATATAGGACCCGCGCACAATATGGGCTTTCCCCGAAGCGATGCCTTTGGGGTCTTTATCGCTTCCCTTTGCGGAATAATAGTTGTCCCCGTCATACCAGTCCCAGCACCATTGCTGCACATTGCCGTGCATGTCGTAGAGGCCCCAATAGTTTGGCTTCTTCAGGCCGACCGGATGCACTTTGTCCTGGCTGTTTTTCTCGTACCATGCGTAATCGCCCATATTGTCGTCGTCATTGCCGAAATTGAAGCGCGTCGTGGTTCCGGCGCGGCAGGCGTACTCCCACTGCGCCTCGGTCGGCAGCTTCACGCTCTTGCCCGTCTTCTTTGAAAGCGCCTTGCAAAACTCCGCGGCTAACGACCAATTGCATATAGCGGGATACGATTTTTCATTGCCGACAGAGTTTTTGCCGGTCACTTGCGAATACTGTTCCTCCGTCACCGTGCAGGCGCCCATGTAAAACGAATTGCTGAGGATGACTTCGTGCGGCTGGACGTCCCAATCGTTTCGCCCCTTCTCGCCCCTGGGGCAGCCCATCACAAACTTGCCCGCCGGGATGCGAACCAGCTTCATCTTGACATTCTTGCCCAGGTCCAGGACCATTTCGTCCACCGCCGGCTTGCCTTTCCTGGACCCCAGCAGAAGTTCCGCCACGTGCTTTTCCAGCTTCTCCTTTTCCAGGCCCGCCAGATTCGCCGCCGCCTTTTGGCACCATTCAACCGCATGTTCTCGAACGCTTCTTTGCGCGGCCGGAGGATACCTTTCCGCCAGCTTGCACCACGCATTGCCCAGTTCCACCTGCTTGCCCGTTTCGTTGGGTTTGGCCAGTTCCTTTTGGGCCATGTCCTTCAATGCCTCGTCGCCGCCCAGCGCCAGCATGGGCAGCCCCTTGTCCCACTGGCATTTGGTCATGCAGTAAAACCTTCCCACCGTAAGATTGCCCGCCGGGTCGCTGGGAGCCTGGGCCAGCGCGGCCTGGGCTTCCTTGACCTCCAGGTAAGCGGCGGCGGCGGAATTCACTTCCCGTACCCGCTCGTTGGCAACTTTCAGGAGGTCCAGGTCCTTCGACACCCTGGCCGCGGTCAAAGCCAGTTCCGCGAACTGCCTGGCCATGTCGTAGTGGTCAGCGACGAGGGCTTCGTCCATCCATGCGTCAGCCTTCTCGATCAAGTCGCCAAAAGCGATCTCGGGCGACCTGGAGAGCTTTGCCATCGCATCCTTTTTGAGCTTGAAGTCGTCCACCTGATAATCGTTGGCCAGTTCGTCTATGGCCGCGAACGTGGTGTCCACGTCTCCCGCGGCAATCGCCATGTCTCTGGCCATGCCCAGCAGCAGGTACCTGCCGTTGGGGTCGTTCTTGGCGTCGATGCCGGCCTGCAAGGGCTTCTTGGCCAGTTCGGCCTTCTCCTTCGACTTCTTGGCTTTGGCGATGTCGGCCGCGTAGACATCGTGGACGAGTTTCTGGGCTTCCTTGAGGGCCGGAGCATCAGGAACGGCCGCCTTGGAGGCCGCGGCCGAGGCCGGCGCCGTGGCGGGCTCATCGGCCCATGTGGATGAAATCGCCAAACCCGCTAAAGCAACGGCCAACGTCAAAAAACGAATGGTCATGAAATTCTCCCTACGATACCCGGTCATCTTTCGATAGGTGCCCACGCTCTTGCCTCTGAATCGAAACAGTAACCAACCCACTGTCCACCACCGACTAACATGCTGCGGGCAAATTACCGCTATCGACGAAGGAATGCAATACAACGCCTCAAATTTTCCGTCTTGTGGCACCCCCAAGTCCGCTTGGGGGTGGTCCGAGGGACTGTCCCCATTTTGGGCTGTTTCAAAATGGGGACTGTCCCTGAGCCCCGACAAAAGGGACAGTCCCCATTTTCGGAAACAGCCCCGAAAATGGGGACAGTCCCTAACGTCCCAGACACCCCCAAGCGGACTTGGGGGTGCCACGAAGAGTTTTGCGGCACGGCACAAATTCCGTGCCAAAGTGGGTTGCCTATCTTGCCAAATCCGCGCGAAAATAATTCTCAACTATTTTCGACCCCACTCTCAAAACCCGGTCATGGCCAGCCAAGGACTTATGGCAACGCATCCGGAAAAAATCCGGAATTTTTGCGAAAAAAGGTGGAAAATCACCCTTCTATGGGGGCGCGTGTTTTTTCGCGCGCCCCAGGCGTGCGTAATGCGTGGCGGCCATCCCTGGCGCCACCCAGAATGCGCCCCACGCCAGTCCGATAGGGACTCGCGACGCCTGCTTGCCCTGAGCTTGTCGAAGGGTTTGACAACTGAATAGACGTTTCCGAATCCTGTTTAATCCGTTAATCAGCTAATCCCGCTCCAGAGCGTCGGCGCGGCGAATCGCCTGGTTGCTGTGGAACTACCGTACGATCACTCAGAAAAAGCGCGAAAGTGAGGTCTAAGAATTGCAACATACGATATATAAGAGACTTATCGATTCAAGAACCGGGCAGAACAGGGGCCAGTTGGGCAGAACGGGTTCCTGGTGGGCAGGAGGAGTTCTGAGTTAGGCAGAATGGCTTCCGGGTCGGGCAGAACAGGTCTTAATCGGGTAAGGGTACGCGGGTGTGCCCCCCGCCGGCTTGCCGGAGCATGGCGACAAACAACGTCGCCATGCCACCCGAGCAAGAATAGGCGTTGCAAAATTCGGGCAAAAGTGGATAATGTCCGATTCGTTTTGTCGCTGGTTGGTAACATCCTAATTCCCGCCAGGCCCGCAAGGCTTGGCCGGTCAGGGGCCAAGGGCCGCCTTGCCCCTTAAACGCAAAGGAAAACGCAGATGGCACGAAGCATGACGATGATGGACGGCAATCAGGCGGCGGCGCACGTGGCGCACCGCGTATCGGAAGTGATCGCGATTTACCCGATCACCCCGTCGAGCCCGATGGGCGAGTTCTCGGATGAATGGTCGGCCGCCGGCCAGAAGAACATCTGGGGCACCATTCCCTTGGTTCAGGAGATGCAGTCCGAAGGCGGCGCGGCCGCCGCGGCGCACGGCGCGTTGCAAACCGGCGCGTTGACCACGACCTTCACGGCCAGCCAGGGCCTGCTGCTGATGATCCCGACCATGTACAAGATCGCCGGCGAACTGACGCCGACGGTGTTCCACGTGACCGCCCGCAGCCTGGCCTGCCAGGCGCTGTCGATCTTCGGCGACCACCAGGACGTGATGGGCGTCCGCCAGACCGGCTTCGCGCTGCTGGCCTCCAACAGCGTGCAGGAAGTCATGGACACCGCCCTGATCGCCCACGCCTCCACGCTCGAAAGCCGCCTGCCGTTCATTCACTTCTTCGACGGTTTCCGCACCAGCCACGAAGTGGCCAAGGCCGAGGAACTCACCATCGAGGACATGAAGGCCATGATCGACGACAACCTGGTCGTCGCCAACCGTGCCCGCGCGATGACCCCCGACCGCCCCGCCATCCGCGGCACCAGCCAGAACCCCGACGTATACTTCCAGGGCCGCGAGACCGTCAACCCGTTCTACGCCGCCTGCCCCGACATCGTCCAGAAGGCCATGGACAAGTTCGCCACGCTCACCGGGCGGCAGTACCATCTGTTCGACTACTACGGCGACCCCAAGCCCGAGCAGGTCATCGTGCTCATGGGCTCCGGCGCCGAGACCGCGCACGAGACCGTCGAGCACCTGCTCAAGCAGGGCAAGAAGATCGGCGTGCTCAAGGTCCGGCTCTACCGCCCGTTCAGCAACAAGTACTTCGCGGCCGCGATTCCCGCCAGCGTCAAGACCGTGACCATTTTGGACCGCACCAAGGAACCCGGTTCCGCC